>RFNE01000172.1 GCA_009927375.1 Actinomycetota bacterium
GCGACGTTGTTGTAGTCGCCGACGTAGGAGACGGTCTTTCCCTCCAGCGATCCGAACTCCTCCACCATCGTGAGCACGTCTGCGAGGGCCTGCAGTGGATGCTGGGTGTCGCTCAACATGTTGACGACCGGCACGCTCGACGCCTTGGCCAACCGTTCGACCGTCGAGTGACTAAAGACGCGCGCGCCGAGCACGGCGTGGTAACCCGACATCACCGCTCCGATGTCCTCGATCGGCTCACGAACGTCGAAGCCGATCTCCTCACCCTTGGTGTACACCGGGTGTCCGCCCAACTGAACGACGGCCATCTCCATGCTGTGTCGCGTCCTGTTCGATGGCTTCTCGAAGATCAACGCGACGCCCTTCCCCGCCAGTGGCTCCCCGAGCGACGCAATCGATGCTCGTGCACGGTCGAGTACTTGAGCCTGCTCGTCGGACGAGAGATCGGTGGTCGAAAGGAAGTGACGGGTCATCCCAACACCGTGCCCAAGATCTCAAGGGCTTCATCGACGTGAGCGTTCGACACGTTGAGCGGCGGTGCAAAGCGCAACGCAGTCGGCGTCACTGCATTCGTCACGAGACCTGCGTCGAGCAACTTCGTCTGCATCGTCTTCGCGTCGATGCCGTCGACCAATTGAGCACCGAGCAACAGACCAAGTCCTCGCACACTCGCAACAGCCTTGAGCGATTCAAGTCCAGTCCGCAGACGTGCACCCTGCTCAACAGCCCGCGCAGGTGCATCGATGCGGCGCATCTCGGCGATCGTCGCCAACACCGCCGACGTGGCGAGGGCGGTTCCACTGAAGGTGCTGCCGTGATCTCCAGGTGCGAAGACTCCGGCAACCTCTCTGCGGGCCCACAGCGCACCAATGGGCATTCCGTTGCCCATCCCCTTGGCCAACGTCACCACGTCGGGCTGGATGCCGAAGTGTTCGAAGCCGAACCACTGACCGGTGCGAGCAAATCCCGTCTGCACTTCATCCATGATCAGGAGCATCCCGCGCTCGGTGCAGAGTTTGCGCACGGCCGTCATGTAGTCACGGGTGGCAGGAATGACACCACCTTCACCCTGAATGGGCTCCAACAACACCGCTGCCACGGTGTCATCGATCGAGGCGACAAGAGCCTCGAAATCCCCATACGGGACGTGTCGGAATCCCTCTGGCATCGGTTGGAACGGCTCGTGCTTGGCAGGTTGTCCGGTTGCCGCAAGTGCGGCAAGTGTGCGCCCATGGAAGCTCCCGAGCGCGCTTACGACTACGTGTCGTCCTCGACCGCCGAACTTTGCGGCCAACTTGATCGCTGCCTCATTTGCTTCCGCACCTGAATTGCAGAAGAACACTTGCCCACCGCCACCAAGGAGACGGTCGACTTCGACGGCCGCGCGTGTGGCGACTGGATTGGCGAAGAAGTTGCTCACGTGCAGGAGTGTCTTTGCCTGTTCAGCGATGGCATCCGCGACGGCTGGATGTGAGTGCCCGAGCGACGTGACCGCAATCCCGCTCAAGAAGTCGAGGTACCGCTTGCCATCCGAATCCCACAGTTCCGTACCGGAGCCCTTCACGAACATCACCTGCGGCGCACCGAAGACGGGAATGAATGGGCAGTAGCCCGAGCTTTGCGAAACTTGTGCGTCGAGGGTGGCAGACGCAACCGCAGACGTCGTGAAGTGATGTGCGCTCATGCGTTGCCGTCCTTCGTGATCATCGTTCCGACGCCCGCATCGGTGAACATTTCGATCAACAACACGTGCGGAATTCGACCGTCGAGGAGGTGCGTGCGGTTGACCCCGCCGTCGAGGGCCTCGAGACAACTCTCCATCTTGGGAATCATTCCCCCATCGATCGCCCCAGTCGACATCATCGAGCGAATCTCCCCGGCAGTCGCTCGCCGCAGGAGCGACGAAGGATCGTCCTTGTCGAGTCGCAGGCCGTCGATGTCCGTCAAGTAGACGAGCTTTTCCGCGGAAAGTGCAACGGCAATCGCCGCAGCCGCAGTGTCGGCGTTCACGTTGTACGCCTGACCCGAGGCATCGGCACCGATCGTGGCGACGACCGGCACCGAACCGTCCGCGAGCGTCGATCGCAACACGGTCGTATCGACAGAGACGATGTCGCCGACGAAGCCGAGATCTGGATCGCGCTGAACGACTTTCAAGAGCCCTGCATCCTGACCCGACACACCGACGGCTTGGCCACCATGCACGTTGATCGCCGACACGAGCTGCGGGTTCACGGTGCCGAGGAGCACCATGCTCGCGATCTCGATCGTCTCGGCATCGGTCACGCGCAATCCATTGCGGAACTCGGCCTTCTTCCCCAGTCGCTCCATCATCGCGCTGATTTGTGGTCCGCCGCCGTGCACGACGACAGGGCGAATACCGACCGCATGGAGCAAAGCGATGTCCTGGGCGAACGTTCCTGCCGCATCTGCATCACTGGCGCCTGCAAGGGCATTCCCGCCGTACTTGACGACGACCGTCTTGCCCGCGAATCGCTGAATATACGGCAAGGCCTCGATGAGCAACGAGCCCGTTTGCTCGTGATGAGCCTGCACACCGATCATCGCGCTCATGGGTACACCCCGACTTGACTGAGTCCGAGTTGTTCATCGAGCCCGAGTGCGACGTTTGCCGCTTGCAGTGCCCCACCGGATGCGCCCTTAGTCAGATTGTCGAGCGCCGACAACACGACGACGTACCCAGAGCGCTCGTCGTATCGTGCCGTGAGGTGGACCGAGTTCGTTCCGAGCGTTGCCTTCGTCGACGGAATCGCAGGCGACACGGACACGAACGGTTCGCCCGCATACGCCTTCGCCAACGCTGCGAGAACCCCGGGTGTAGTCGGTGTGGTGCCGGACTTTGGTCGTGCATAACACGTTGCGAGGATTCCCCTATTCATCGGAGCGAGATGTGGGGTGAAGAGGATCTGCGCGCCGGTCACCTGCTCCATCTCTGGCGTGTGACGATGATCGAGCAAGCCGTATGCGGTGAAGTCCTCGTTCACGCTCGCGAACATCGACGATTGCTTCAATGCCCTTCCTGCGCCAGAAACTCCCGAGGCGGCATCGACGATGACACCCGATGGCTCGATGACCCCACTCTTCACGAGTGGCGCGAGGGCAAGACTCGCCGCGGTGACGTAACAACCAGGTGTGGCGATGAACGTCGCGCCTGCGAGGGCTGACCGATACATCTCCGGAAGCCCGTACACGGCCTGCTTGACCAACGCTGGCTGTGTGTGCTCAAAGCCGTACCACCGTGGATACAGCGACGTGTCTTGGAGACGAAACGCTGCTGACAGATCGACAACCAGCCGAACCTTGCCAACCAATTGCGGAGCAATCTCGAGTGCAGCTTCATGCGGAAGGCACAGGAAGACGACGTCACAACGAAGAGCTGACGCGAGGTCGAACTCCGAAAACACCAAGTTCGGATAGTGGGTCGCAAGCGATGGATACACGGAGGCAGCCCGAGATCCAGCCTGCGAATCCCCCGTCGCATAGGAAACGGATAGTTCTGGATGCTGGGCGCAAAGACGCAGTAGCTCAACGCCAGTAAAGCCCGATGCCCCCAGAATGCCGACCGAATACATAGGGCATAACTATACAGTCAGTTGCATAGTTATGCAACGACCCTAGCGAAGCGTGCCGCCCAGCTTTTCGACCGCTTGGATGCACTTCGCTCGGGTGTCGGCCACGGTTTCATCCGTCAGGGTCTTGTCGGGGGCCTGGAGTCGGATTCGATAGGCAATGCTCCGGTGACCCTCCGAAACACCCTTTCCTCGATACACGTCGAACTGACGGACATCGACCGCCAGCGATCCCCCCGCCTGACGAAGAGCCCGATGCACTTGGGCCGCGGACACCGTGTCAGCGACGACGAAGGCGAGATCGAAGTCCGTTGATGGGAACTTGCTCACGACCTGTGCAGCGTGCGGCTTTGGTTCTCTGCCAACACGATCGACAGGTTCAACTCCAGACACGCAACTCGGCCAACGATCCCCAAGCGATGCAGTACGGCTGGGTCAATCTCCCCGAACGCCCCGAGTGAGATCTTCCCTCGTCGAAGCGCCACACTTCGCGTCGCGTGATAGCCCGCTGGCGGCTCGTCACTGATGAGCTGTGCTCCGATCTCGAGAGCACCGAGATTTGGGACCACAAGTCAGCCGCGCGTGACGCGTCGGCGTCTGCGATCACGATGCAGAGTGCTTCATATTCATCGGGCAACTGTTCGCTTCCTTGCGGATACACGTGACCGATCTCGAAGAGTGCGATGTTGTCTGCGCGATGCGACTGGTTGTACGCAACTGCCTTCAGAAGTCCGGGTCGCAGCGAGGTGCGCAACATGCTCTCTTCTGCAACCAGTGGATTGGCGAGTCGCAATGCCCGCGATTCATCCACTCCAACCGAGGATTGATCGCCAGGAGCAAGGAACGGGTTTGGCATCGCCTCGCTCAGTCCGAGACTGCGCACCACTTGACGAGTGAGACGTCGCCGAATCTGGATGTCGGAGAGTCGGCCGTGAACCGGAGAAGTCGGAACGATCTTGCCGAGATTCTCGTACCCGATGTGCCGGGCGAGTTCTTCGACGAGATCAATCTCCGTCACGCAATCTGGTCGCCACGACGGCACCGTGACGCTCACCGTTTCCTCGCCATCGTTCACACCAAATCCAAGTGGCGCAAGCACCCTCCGGACTCCTGCAGCATCCAGTTTCTGACCGAGCACACGGTCCACTTGGAGAAGTCGAAGGTTCAGCTCCGTCGTCGGCGCGGGAAGATGTGGTGTTCGTGCATCGCTCATTCCCTCGTGCACGACGAGATCAGGGCAGGTCAGCCGCAACAGCTCGGCAAACCGTGCGACTGCTCGCTCGGCGCCGTAGGGGTCCACTCCCCGCTCGAACCGAAGGGATGCCTCGGTGCGCAGTCCAAGTCCTGAAACGCTCCGCGCGATGGTGGGGCATCGAAATGGGCGATCTCGAGCGCAATCGTCGTCGTGTCACTGCGTACTTCCGAGTCGAGTCCCCCCATGATTCCAGCGATGCCAACGATGACGTTGTCCCCGTTGCAGATGACAAGGTCGTGTGCCGACAGAGTGCGCTCCACCTTGTCGAGTGTGGTGAACTTCTCGCCTTCGGTCGCAAGGCGGACGATGAAGCCCTTCTCGACCGATCGAACGTCGTAGGCGTGGTTGGGCTGGTTCAATTCGAGATTGACGAGGTTCGAGACATCAACGATGTTGTTGATCGCACGCATACCCGCGTGCGCAAGCCGCTGCGCGATCCAGTCGGGAGAATCAGTGACACGGACACCCGAAATGGTGGTGACGGTGAAACGTGGGCAACCCTGTTCATCGCGAATGTCGACCGGAATCGAGCGCGAAGCACCCGCTTTCGTCGCAGAGGGAGCAGTTTCCTTCAGCGCAACCTTCATGCGGGCTGCGAGTTCGCGTGCCACACCGAGGTGACCGAAGCAATCCGGTCGATTGCGGGTGACATCGAGATCGAACACGACATCTGGCTTGACGCCCATCTCGGCGAACACATCGTTGCCGAGGGTTGCCGACGGCGGAAGGATCAAGAGACCGGAAGAATCTGCTCCGATTCCAAGTTCGATCGCCGAGCAGAGCATGCCCTCACTGTCGATACCGAGGATTCCTCGCTGGGCGATCACACGACCATCGGGCATGGCCGTTCCCAGGGTGGCAAGCGGAACCTTGTCGCCTACCGACATGTTGTTCGCACCACACCACACGTGGCGCTCGACGCCGTCTCCTGCATCGACGAACACCCGCTGCACCTTTGCGGCATCCGGGTGTCGTTCGAGACGCTTGACCTGTGCGACGACCACGCCGGGGAATGTGGAGCCGACGCGGTCGATCGATTCAACCGCAAGTCCGAGTGCGGTCATGTGATCGGCTATTGCGTCAATGTCGTCACCGAAGTCGCCGAACTCCTTCAACCACGAGTGGACGATCTTCACGTGAACTGCCTCAAGAAGCGAAGGTCGTTCGTGTACATCTCACGAATGTCTTCGACACCGTGGCGCTCCTTGGCCATGCGGTCGATGCCGAATCCGAAAGCGAATCCCGTGTACTCGTCGGGGTCGATGCCACCTGCCGCCAAGACGTTCGGGTGCACCATGCCACAGCCACCAAGTTCGATCCAGCTTCCGTTCGCTCGACGGATGTCGAATTCGGCGCTCGGTTCGGTGAAGGGGAAGAACGACGGTCGGAGTCGGCTCGTGAACTCATTGCCGAAGAACGCTTTCGTGAACGCCTCGATGATGCCGGCGAGATGCGCAAACGTGATCCCCTTGTCGATCACGAGACCCTCGATCTGGTGGAACACCGGCATGTGTGTGGCATCGGGTGTGTCGCGACGGAAGACGCGGCCGGGCATGATCGCATAGATCGGCGGCTTCCAGGATTGCATGACCCGGATCTGCACCGGTGAGGTATGCGTGCGCAGAAGAACCGTGTTCGCCTCGTGTTGATCGGAGAACGGTTCGATGAACATGGTGTCGAACTCGCTCCGCGCGGGATGCGACGCGGGCATGTTCAACGCCTCGAAGTTGTAGAAGTCGGTCTCGACCTCTGGTCCCTCGGCGACTTGGAATCCAAGACCGATGAAGACATCTTCGAGTCGTTCCGTTGCCTGCGTGACGATGTGGGCGGTCCCCCGTCGCGGACCGGTAAGGAACTCCGTGAGATCCATCCTTTCGCGTTCGACCTGTGCGGCAAATTCGGCGTCGCCAAGCTCGTTCTCACGGGCAACACGAGCTGATTCGATTTCGGCTGTTGCCTCGCTCAGGGCCTGACCAACCGCCTTCTTTTCCGCGGCGTCTTCGATCTTTCCGAGTTGGGCTCGAATCGCATTGAGCGCGCTCTTTTTGTTCGCCAACTCGGCAGCGACCTTGCGCAGGGATGCCGTATCCGTGGCGCTTGCGATCGCAGAAACTGCACTCTGGCGAGCCTTGTCGACCTCGTCGCGCAGTGACGGTGTGGCTTTGCCGGTCATACCGCTGACAACGCTACTCGTTGTGGGTGTCTGAAGAATGTTGATTTGCGGTCGCAAAGCACATGATCGTCGCGGCCATCGCGACGTTCAGGCTTTCGCTCCGACCACGATGAGGAATGGTCACCCACACGTCGGCATCGAAGGATTCTTCGAGTCCCCGAGCTTCGTTCCCCATCGCCAAGCAGACCTTTCCTGAGAGATCCGCTTCGTCGAGCGAGACCGAACGACCTTCGTCATGCGACGAGGTTCCGACGATGCGATAGCCCTTCTTGCGAACGTCGTCCAACGATGCGCCTTCCACGATCGCAAGGTGAAAGACCGCGCCGGCAGAGGATCGCACGACCTTT
Organism: Actinomycetota bacterium; assembly: GCA_009927375.1. GTDB lineage: Bacteria > Actinomycetota > Acidimicrobiia > Acidimicrobiales > Ilumatobacteraceae > UBA3006. The sequence goes on from RFNE01000172.1 coordinate 7,366, forward strand.
GGATTCGTCGGGTCGACACTGCCTTCACTCAGCATCACCGCCGACGCACCGAAGGCCTCGGCGGAACGCAAGATGGTGCCGAGATTGCCTGGGTCGCTCACCGACTCGCACCACACGACCCAGTCAGATGGTGATGGACTCCACGTGCGAAGGGTTCGCTTTGCGATCGCAAGAGCAGGCTGTGGGGACTGGGTGTCGGCGACTCGCTCGAGTACGCCGCGCGCAAGGGCGAAGACCTCCGCGTCGGTTCCGGGGAACGCGATCCCCTTGTCGTTCGTGAAGATCTCCTCGATCTCCCACCCCGCCGAGATGGCCTCCGCGATGAGCGTCGGACCTTCGATGACGAATAGACCTTCCTCCAAACGAGCACTGCGGCGCCCGATGAGGCGCCGCAGTCGTTGAACTCGTGGATGTGAAAAAGAAAGGAACGCGTCGTTCAGACGAGCGCTCCCCTTGCAGTTTCCACCAGCTTGGCGAACGCGGCAGCGTCGTTGACCGCGAGGTCGGCGAGGATCTTGCGATCCACCTCGACTCCGGCCTTCGACAGACCCGCGATCAGGCGGCTGTAGGAGAAATTGTTCTGACGGCATCCGGCGTTGATGCGCTGGATCCACAGGCTGCGGAACTCGCCCTTCTTCGCGCGGCGGTCGCGGAATGCGTACTGCCCCGAGTGGAGGACCTGTTCGTTGGCGGAACGGAAGGTGCGGCTGCGGTCACCGTAGTAACCCTTGGCCTTCTCCAGGATCGCCTTGTGCTTCTTCTTTGCGTGTACTGCGCGCTTTACTCGTGCCATGTCATCGTCCTTTCGTCGTTGATGTCAGATCGCTGTCGGTCTATCGCTCGCCCAAGAGGCGCTTGATTCGCTTCACGTCGCCCGAGTGGACGTCCACTGCACCGTCGAGACGGCGCGTGCGGGTCGAGGGCTTGTGCTCGAACAAGTGCTGACGCATCGACTGCTGGCGGCGCAGCTTGCCCGTGCCGGTCTTCTTGAACCGCTTGGCTGCGGTCTTCGATGTCTTCATCTTTGGCATGTCGTGTCTCTCCTATTGCTCTTGTCGTGTGCTGTCTGGGGCCTCGGTCGCGGGTGCTTCCTGCGGCTTGTTGTCGGACTTCTTCTTCGGCGCTGCCTTCTTCTCAGGTGACAAGACCATCGTCATGTTGCGACCCTCGAGTCGAGCGTGCGTGTCGACTCGTGCCGTCTCGCCAAGCTGCTCGATGACTGCATCGAGAATCTTCTTGCCGAGCTCTGGGTGTGCAACCTCTCGTCCTCGGAACTGCAACGTGACCTTCACCTTGTGTCCCTCTGCGAGGAACTGCTGCATGTGGCGAACCTTCGTGTCGAAGTCGGCTTTTCCGATCTTCGGCTTGAACTTCACCTCTTTCATGGTGATTTGGACGGTCTTCTTGCGGGATTCCTTCAGTCGCTGAGATTCCTCGTATCGGAACTTCCCGTAGTCCATGATGCGACACACGGGTGGGCTTGCTTGAGCCGCAACCTCGACGAGATCGAGATCTGCTGCTCGTGCACGCTCCAAGGCCTCTGCGATGCTGACGATGCCAACTTGGGAACCGTCGGCGTCAACCAAACGAACTTCGCGTGCGCGAATTCGGTCGTTGAACCGTGGTTCCTGAACTGGCGGTGCTATGGCCGTACTCTTCTGTGCAAGTGGCGTCGCCTCCTGGTTGTGGCGACTTGTCGAACTTCACGGGCGCGGGCGACGAGCCTCAGCGCACGGCTCCGGAGAGCCCTTCGCAAAGACCCAGACGCACTCACCCTCCGTGTTGGCCGACAAGCCAATGGATAGGAATTGTTGTGGTTAGGTGGGAGGACGGGTCCTCCACTTCGTCCAATATCGTAGCCACGATGAACGTGGATCCCACCGACCCAACCGACCAGATCGATGACGCCCAAGAGGCACTGGCCGAGGCCCGCCAACGAATCGGCGAGGTACCGGCCAACGTCGTCGTCGTCAACCACGTGATGGGTCTCTATGAGCTCGCTGCCATCCACTTGTCGGCCCAGCCACCACGACTCGCCGATGCAGCCCTCGCGATCGATGCGGTGGCCTGCGTCGTGGAAGGTCTCGGTTCGCGACTCGGTGACGAACACTCCACGCTCGCCGATGCCCTCGCCAACATTCGCTTGGCGTTCGTTCAGATCAAGGGAACTGGCGCCTAAGCAGTCGTCGAGCGCACCGGTTGGACTGCGCTCGCCTCACGCTTCCCGAATCGGATGACGGGGACGAACGTCACCTCAGTGTTCACCGAAATCGTCCGCGTTCCATCGACGATCTCCACGCAGTGGAACAAGAACTGCTCTCCGTCGCTCTCGATCTGACCCAATCCGACATGGTCGTTGAACTCGACCACGATCCCGGTCCGAAGTGCTGCGTCAGTCATCATCGACCACCAGTGTGTCGGGGCCACGATGGCCACGCCACCAGGCGACTGCCTCCATTGCCGATCGCCCCTCCGGTTGAACCTTCTCGCAAACGACCGAACCCGTGACGCACCCCAGCATGACGCGCTCGTCGTGGAGCGTGATTGTGCGCGCCGGAAGCACGGTGTCAGTTGCAATGCCCTCGTGGACCCTCAGACGCTGACCGGCAACCGACAGGAATGCGCCACCGATTCGAATGCGGCGCGCCTCCAGCGCAGCGTCCTCGCACGTCATTCGTCGATCGACAGACGTGATCTTGCGCGCATAGACCACCTCACCCGCTTGAGGTACACCAGACCACTCACCTCTTCGCAACGTGTCGACGAGAAGCGTGCGTGCGACCGCGTCGAGGCGAACCCTCAGTTCATCGGCCGTCTCACCATCGTTGATTGACACTTCCTGACGGGCAAACACTTCTCCGGCATCCAATTCATCGACGACTCGCATGATGCACACCCCGGTCGAATCGTCTCCTGCGAGGATGGCGCGCTCGACCGGAGCCGCACCGCGCCATCGCGGCAGCAGCGAATAATGCGCGTTCACCATCGGAATCACGCCCAACACGTCGTGAGGGATCAGCCCCATACGCAACGACGACACCGAGGGTGTCCGGACCGGCGTGCGCGATGAGATCACCAACCTGATGAACGACTGGGATGCCCAACTCGCGGGCGACAATCTTCACCGGACTCGGGGTCGTCTCACCACCACGTCCTCGACGCTTGTCGACTCCGGTGAGTACACAGGAAATCTCGAAGCCCGCCTCATGCAGCGCGCGTAGGGGCCCGACGGCAATTTCCGGTGTGCCGGCATAGACGATTCGCTTCGGGGTGCCGCTCGGCATCGGAGCGAGCATCGTCACGACAACCGCAGGTGAATCGGCTCCGCAGTCGGTCTGACGTCGCGCGCCTCGTACACCTTCAGCGCCTCGGTGCGCTGGTCGGGTGTCATGCGATCGAACATGAGGACGCCGTTCAAGTGGTCGATTTCGTGCTGGAAGAGGCGAGCCAAGAGCTCGTCTGCCTCGAACTCGACCTCATCGCCATCAAGGGAGATGCCTCTCACGAGAACCCGCCGTGGACGCAACATCTCGACGTACATTCCCGGGATGGACAGGCAGCCCTCGTCGTAGACCCACTCGCCCGACGACTCGACGATCGTCGGATTGATGATCGCCTGAGGATTGTCGTCGATGTCCCACACGAAGATCTGTCGTTGGATGCCGATCTGTGGCGCCGCGAGCCCGAGACCCGGCGCCTCGTACATCGCGCGAAACATGTCCTCGGCGAGCGAGATCAACTTGCCGTCGACGTTGTCGATTCGCGCCGCAACCTGCTCCAAGACGGGGTCACCAAAGACCCTGATCGTGCCCTGCTCGGGTGGGATGTTCGCCTGCTCAGCCATTGCGTGTAAGGCTATCCACGCAATGGGAACCGACCATTACTTCAGCCCCACTCCACCGTCGGGTGACGAGCCGAAGTCGTCCTACCGATTCACCGTCGAAGGTCGTGTGTTGACGATCGCCACTGATCGTGGTGTTCGCACGCAAGGGTCTTGATGCGGGAACAGAAGTCCTCCTCGATGCCGTTCCCCGACCACCAGTACGTGGCAACCTCCTCGATCTGGGCTGCGGCACCGGCGCGATCGCGTTGGCACTTGCCACCAGGTCACCTGAAGCAACGGTGCACGCTGTCGACGTCAACCCTCGGGCCGTCGAACTCTGCCGCTTGAACGCCCAACGCAACGGACTCAGCAACGTGTCATGCAGCCTCGACACCGAACTTGATCCAGACCTCACCTTTGACGTGATCTGGTCGAATCCACCCATTCGCATCGGCAAAGAGGAACTCCATCGGCTGCTTGCGACGTGGCTCAGCCGCTTGTCCAAGGGGGCAACTGCATGGCTCGTCGTGAACCGCAACCTCGGGGCGGATTCACTGTCGGTTTGGCTTTCCGAACGCGGGTGCAACGTCGATCGCGCAACGAGCAAACGTGGGTTTCGGGTGCTCGGCGTGACTCCTACGCCCGAAGCGGATCTCTGGCGACCCTGACGTCGCC
>RFNE01000063.1 GCA_009927375.1 Actinomycetota bacterium
GTCACGGTCTTGCCGTTTGCCACGGCGGAGGACGAGAAGGTGGCAACGACATTCGTCAGCGACACGTCGTCGCTGCCCGACACACCAACCAACGTGAGGTTCGTGGGATCGATCGTGGCAGTCGTGCCGCCGTCGTACTCCTTGTTCGAAGCGGAGAACGATCCTCCGATCGTCAAGGTTGCGGCATTCACCGTCAGGGTTCCAGTCGAATACGAGTACGCATACCCGAGCTGTCCTGTACCACCAGACGGAGTCAAGGTGTGCGTGCCAACCGGGTAATTGCTCGACAGTGCAGCAGGTGCGGTCACCGCGACGGTCGGGTTCGACGAGAACGATTGTGCGGCTGTGTCACCGTTCTGGCCACTCACCGTGAATGACTGCGAGATCAGAACGCCGTAATTGAGCGTCTGGTTCGAGGCGGTAACGGTCATCGTTGGCTGTTCGCGATAGATCGCGTAGTTGCCGCTCGACAGGGCTGCCGTGTAGTTCGTCGTCGACTCATCGCTGTTGTACCTGAACCTGCCGCTCCCCGATCCGATGAACGCCGTCAACCCAGTGCTGGATGAGATGCTGCCCGTCATCAAGCGGGCGACTCCGCCCGTGCCCATGGTGATCGTCGGCGAACCGCTCACGATCACGTTGCCACCCGTCGCAGTTCCCGCCGCTGTCGCAACTCCTGCGTTGAGTGTGACCGCGGTCGACGAGGTGCTCGTCGTGTTGATGCTCTCGCTGAAGGTGAGATCACCTGTTTCGGTGGTGATCGAGACGTCTCCGGTCGACCAGATTCCGGTCGGATTGACCGTGCCGATGGTCAGCGCGTTGCTATCCGCGTAAGAGAGAGCCCCAACTCGACTACTCGAGGAACCAGCAGCAATCGTTCCAATCGCATTCGACGTGTTCGTCAGCGTGGTCGATCCAGCACCGAGAAGCGCCAGGCTCGATGAGGTGATTGCGGCCACCTGAGTGACCGCGGTGGAAGCAGTGATCGACAAGGTGTTCGACGTGGCGGTCACCGGCGAGTTCAATGCGACCGTGCCGCCATAGATGGTGACTGCACCATTGATATTCGCAGTGCTCGCAACCGTCACGTTTGCCGTGTTGCCAGATTTGCCGAGTGTGAGGCCGGTGAGCTGGGTACCGAACGGGAAGCTCGACGTCGAGAACGCTGAGGTGAAGCTCGTCGATGACGGTTCGATCGTCAGCGTTCCGGAGCCAGCAAAGGTGCTTGTCGAGGTGCTCGGCGCATCATTGCGAATGGTCAGCGAACCGCCGCTAATCGTCGTCGCTCCTGAATACGAGGTGGAACCGGTGAGTACGAGAGCATTCGAACCCGACTTCGTGACCGCGCCTGAACCCGAAATCGCGCCGGCAAAGGTGACTGAATCGCTGCGGTTGAACGTCAATGTTCCGTTGTTGACAACATCACCAGCGATCACGCCTGCAGTTGATCCTGCGCCAACAGTGATGCCGCCTGCGGAGATCGTCGTACCGCCCGAGTACGTGTTCGTTCCCGTGAGCGACAGGACTCCATTGCCCTGCTTCGTCAGCGAGCCCGTGCCCGAGATGATGCCTGCGTAGGTGAGGTCATCGGAGCGATTGAACCTGAGTGCGGCGTTGTTCGTGACGTTTCCTGGGATGACACCGGTGGTCGACCCGGCACCGACGGACACCGTGCCACTCGAAATCGTCGTGCCGCCCGAGTAGGAGTTCAGGGCCGTCAATGTGAGAACACTTGATGAGTTCATCGACAGAGCGCCAGCTCCTGAAATGATCCCAGCGAGCGTCTGGTTGGAGCTCGGAGACATGCTGAGCGTCGTCGACGTCCCAAGCGAGATGGCGCCGCTGTAGGAGGCACTTGTTCCGAGAGTGCCAGTGACAGAAAGCGTTCCGCCAGACGTCGACACAGTCGTGTTTCCGGAATACGTATTGGATCCCGACAGTGTCAGTGTTCCTGCGCCGGACTTCGTCAGCGTTCCGGTTCCACTGACTACTCCGGGATAGGTGATGTCATCGGACCGGTTGAACGTGACTCCACCAGTCACTGCGATGCTCGTCGTAGCAATCGAGCCAATGGTCGATCCTGCGCCGATCGAAACCGTACCTGCCGAGACAGTGAGCGGACCGACGAATGAGTTCGCACCAGTGAGGGTGAGCGTTCCCGCTCCTGACTTGGTCAGACCACCCGAGCTTGACGACGTGGTTCCGCTGAACGTCGTCGAGGTGCCGTCTCCTCCCGAGGACAGCGTCGCGCTCAACGTGATCGATCCAGATCCCGCGAGCGATCCGACTGTTTCAGCGTTCCCACCCATGTCGAGCGTTCCATTCACCGTCAGTGCCGACGCATCTGGAATGACCCCTGCTGCACCCAATGCAATAGTTCCGGCGCTGATCGTCGTTGCTCCGTCATACGTATTGGCGCCGGAAAGGGTGAGCGTCCCCGCACCGGTCTTGGTGAGCGACGTCCCCGAGGTTCCAATTGCGCCGCTGATCGTCGACGTACCGATCGATTCCACCGTGAGCGCATAGCCACCCGTGATTGCGCCCGACATCGTGAGCGACGTTCCAGTATCGATTTGTACCTCTGACGCGCCCGTCATCGTGACGGCACCGCTCCACGTGTTTGATCCCGAGACGTTGTTGATCGCACCCGCTGTCGACACACCAGTGCCGACGATGCTCACTGGCTCGGTCACGCCCGTCAGCCCACCCGACACCTTGATCGCAGTACCACTCGCGACCGATGTCGACGAACGAGTCGAACCGTCGTCTCCGAGAGCCGTGTTGTTCGATACTGCGATAATTCCGGCCGTCAACGTCGTCAGACCCGTGTAGGTGTTGGCTGCCGACAATGTCAGTGTCGTGGAGGCCGAATTCATCGTCAATGCGCCAGCTCCAGAAATCACACCGGACAGGGTCTGGTTCGTCGACGATGTGTACGACAACGTCGTTCCAGTACCAAGTGAAACGGTGTTCGAATAGCTACCACTGCCGAGTGACCCGGTGCTAGAAACCGTGATTCCACCACCTGATGAACTCACCGTCGTGGAACCCGAATACGTCTGCGTTCCACTCAGCGTCAACACACCAGCGCCAGACTTCGTCAAAGAGCCAGTACCGCTGATCACACCGGAGTAACTCACCGCATCAGAACGATTGACGATGAGCGCCGAATTGTTGACGATGTTGCTCGTCACCGAGCCCGTCGTCGATCCGGCGCCAATGCTCACGGTTCCGGCAGAAATCGTGAGCGGTCCAGTGAACGTACTCGCTCCACTCATGGTCAGCGTTCCTGACCCGGACTTGGTGAAGGTCCCGGTGGAACTCATCACTCCGGAGTAGGTGGTCGACGAATTGTCTCCACCTGCGGTGAGGTTACTTGTCGAGAGCACTCGGACTGATCCGGCGCCGGCGAGCGAGCCGACGGTCTCGCTGTTGTTCACGTCGAGAGTCGCACCGGAAGCGACGCTGACCGCCGTGGAGTCCGAAAGTCGCTCGGAGGAGCCAGACAAGGAGATCGTTCCTGCAGAAATTGTCGTTGCTCCGGTATAGGTATTTGCACCGGACAGCGTCAGCGTTCCACTTCCAAGTTTGGTCACCGCACCAGCTTCGGAAATCACTCCGGAGAACGTGGCAGCACAGTTACAACCACCGATGGTCAATACGTTGGTCGTGTCCGACGTGACCTCGCCGAGCGTGACGGACCCTGCTCCCGCGAGTGACGACACCGTTTCGGAGTACTCGTTCAGATCCCATTCACCACCAGAATTCACGGTCACTTGGCTTGAGTCGCTGATGACACCGGCAGCTCCCTGACGCATGATTCCGCCGCTCACCGTCGTGGTGCCCGTATAACTATTCGCGCCCGACAACGTGAGGACGCCAGTGCCCGATTTGACGATCGAACCCGTACCGCTGATGATGCCACTAAACGTGCTCGACAGCGAGCCGCTCGTGAGCGTTCCACTTCCGAGCGTTACCGATCCCGCTCCTGCGATTGAGCCGACGGTCTCGAGATTCCCATTCAAGTCGAGCGTTCCCGAAATGGAGACCGCACTCGTATCAGGCACCCACCCACTTGTCCCGAGCTTCAACGTTCCAGCAGTGATCGTCGTAGATCCGAGATACGTGCCAACGCCAGAAACTGTCATCGTTCCCGAACCGACCTTCACGAAAGCTCCAGGCGTTCCGGAAATTCCGTCGTCCTGCATGATTCCCGAGTAGGTCGTGTTCGCCGTTGCTCCAGCGGTCAAGGTCGCGGTTCCGAGGTTGACATACCCAGCGCCTGCAATTGATCCAACTTGCTCGGAATAGGCGCCAAGACTGAACGTTCCGGTAACGGTGACCGCAGTGGAATCGGAGAGGACTCCCGCTGCGCCAAGCGCGAGTGTTCCTGCCGTAATCGTCGTCGTTCCCGTGTAGGAGTTCGCACCAGAAATCGTCAGCG
>RFNE01000062.1 GCA_009927375.1 Actinomycetota bacterium
ACCAAGAACGTTGGGTCGAGCACGCTGACGCTGTCGGGAGCGAACACCTACACGGGTGCGACCACGATCTCGACCGGTGTGGTCGCGATCGCGAATGCGTCCGCACTCGGTACGACCGATGGATCGACATCGGTGGAGTCCGACGCGACGCTCAATATTTCTGGCGGCATCACCGTCGTCGAAGCGCTGTCGATTGCGGGAGACGGAGTGACGAGCAGCACCGAGATGGGCGCCATCCGCAACGTTTCCGGATCGAACACGATTTCATCTCAAGTCACCTTGACGTCTGCCGCCGAGATCCAAGTCGACAGCTCGTCGACGCTCGTGTTGTCTGGCGGAGTCGGGGGATCGAACAAGGATTTGACGATTGACGGCGTCGGCACGACAACGATGTCTGGAGCGATCGCCACGGGATCTGGGTCGCTCACCAAGTCGGGTGCAGGGACCTCACGTTGTCGGCGACCAACACCTATACCGGCAACACCACATTGTCTGCCGGTGCGATTACGGTCTCGGGGACAGGAGCACTTGGCACGGTCTCGCCGATGGCTTACGCGGGTCAAATCTCACTTGCGTCGGGAACCACATTCACCTACGGCTCATCGGTCGACCAGGAATTCTCGGGCAAGATCACCGGTGCGGGTGCGCTCACGAAGGCAACGTCGGCTCGAGCACGCTCACCCTGTCGGGAACGACGAGCGACTACTCGGGAACGACCACGGTGTCGAGCGGAACCGTCAAGATCACGACGAGTTCAGCACTCGGATCGAGCGCAGGTCAGACGACCGTGTCGTCTGGTGCGGCAGTGAGCATCGCTGGCTCTGGCCTCTCGGTCGATGAGCCGTTCACTCTTGCCGGCACGGGAACGTCTGCTGCAGGAGCACTCGTCAACGTGTCGAACTCGAACACCATCACGAGGATGGTCACGTTGTCGGGTGATGCGACGATCGGTAGCAGCGGTGGAACGCTCACCTTCGACGTCGCATCGGGGAGTGGATTCGGTGCATCGTCTGGAACCCCGGCCCTCACCTTCACGGGTGCGGGTGATGTTGTGGTGGCGGACCCGATCATCACGCCCGTCTCGACGCTCACGAAGTCGGGTACGGGCTCGCTGACCTTCGGTGGAGCGAATACGTACACAGGATCGACGACCGTGTCTGCTGGATCACTCGTCTTGTCGGGCTCCGGTGGTGTGCCGGACGGATCAGCAATGTCGATCGCTGGAACGTTCAACTTGGCCGGGATCTCGGACACGGTCGGCTCGGTGGCGGGAGCAGGATCGATTGCGCTTGGGTCGGGCACTCTGACCACGGGCGGCGACAACTCCTCGACATCGTTCACCGGCGTTATTTCTGGAACCTCTGGTGCACTGACGAAGGCGGGAACTGGCACCTTCACACTCTCGGGAACGAACACGTACACAGGTGCGACGACGGTCTCGACGGGCACGCTTGCGATCTCGAA
>RFNE01000061.1 GCA_009927375.1 Actinomycetota bacterium
GAGCGTGCCCGAACCAGAAATGATCCCCGAGAGCGTCTGGTCAGTGGACGATGCGAACGTGAACGAGCTCGAGGACCCGAGCGAGACGTTCCCCGCATAAGACCCGGAACCGAGCGAACCTGATCCCGACACGGTGATGGACCCACCAGAATTCGAGATCGTCGTCGAACCCGAGTACGTGTTGGTTGCAGACAACGTAAGCGTTCCGGCGCTGGTCTTCGTCACCCCGTAGGCACCGCTGATCGAACCCGACACCGTGGCGGTCTTCCCCGATGCGACTTGGATCGTCGCGTCTCCCGAGAGCGTGACGGTCCCCGACCACCCGCTCGTCTCAGCGAAGTTCAGCGCACCGGCAGACGACGCACCCGTGCCCGCAATCGTGACGTTTTCGCCCACCGTCACGACGGCCGACACCGCCAGCGTCGCACCACTTGACACCGTCGTTGCGCCTTCGGTCGTGCCGAGCGCCGCAGCGTTAGAAATCGTGAGCGTTCCCGCCGACACCGTCGTCGCACCCGAGTACGTGTTCGTACCCGACAACGCGAGGTCTCCCGTGCCGGACTTGGTCAGCGCGCCAGTCTCTGAATGACACCGGTAAAGGACGTGGATGAGTTGTTCCCGCCGGCTGTCAACGTCGCAGTGCCGAGTGTGACCGAACCCGCGCCGGCGATTGATCCGACGGTGTCCGAGACGTCGTTCAGGTCGAACGTACCTGAAATCGACATTGCCGACGTGTCAGGCACACTTCCCGAACCGGACAACATCAGCGTTCCTTGCGAGATCGTGGTCGAACTGGTGTAGGTGTTGATGCCCGCAAACGTGAGGGTTCCTGCACCGGACTTCGTCAAGGTCGTCACCGGCGTCGCAATCGGATCCGAAACGACGATGTTTCCTGCACCGACAAAGGTGATGGCCGGGGTTCCCGAAGACGCGCCGAAGGCCGAACCAGAGGCGACGTCGAACGTCAGCGTTCCGTCATCACTTCCGATCGATGAGTCCGCCGCCAGGGTGATCGCACCCGTGATCGAGTTCGTGTCTGCCCCTGCCGTCGCGACGTTGCGAATGCGCCCGTCGAGGAACTACCCGTGCCCGACACGGTGAACGGCTCCGGAATCGAAAGCCCGGTTCCGGACAGGTTCACTGCCGCATTCGCACTGACCGTCGTTCCCGTGGTGCTGGCCCCGAACGATGCCGAATTGCTCGCCACGGCGGTTCCACTCGAGATCGACGTTGCACCCGTATAGTCGTTGGCCGCCGACAAGGTGAGCACACCCGTCAACGTCGACGTGAGCGCACCGTCGCCGGTGATCTTGCCCGAGATCGTGACATCGCCGGCACCGTCCACCGTCAGGTTCTTGCTCGTTGCGGTCGTGACTGCCGTCGTCGCCGAGAGGGTGATCGAACCTGCATCGACCTGGAACTCAGAACTCGCTCCGAGGGTGATCGCACCAGACAGGGTGTGAACGTCCGTTCCCACCGTCGACAAACTGCGAATCGCGCCCGTTGAAGATGATCCAGTACCGGACACCGTGAATGGCTCAGCGATTGACAAGTCACCCGACGCTCCGTCAAGGTTCAGGGCAGCACCAGATGCAATCGTCGTTCCCTCACCCGACCCATAACCACCGAGTGCACTACTCGTCTTGACCACGACGGTGCCGTTCGAAATCGTCGTCGCTCCGGTGTAGTCGCTCGTCGAACTGGACAACGTCAGCGTGCTCGAATTCGAGGTGTCCTTTGTGACTGCACCCGCTCCCGTGAGTTTGCCGCTGAGCGTCTGAGTTGCGGATGACGAGTAGGTGAAGACGCTGCCGGAGGCGATCGAGATTTGACCGGCGTAGGTTCCGGAATCCAGCGAGCCAGCACCCGAGATCGTCATGTTCCCAGCCGAAATCGTCGTGTTCCCCGAGTATGTGTTGACCGCCGACAAGGTCAAGGTTCCCGAACCGGACTTGGTCAACGTGCCGGTGCTCGTCGCGATCGGGTCGGCCACGGTGACGTTGCCGCTTCCGTCGAAGGTCAACGCGAACGTTCCCGCAATTGCGTTGCCCGACGACACGTCGATAGTGAGTGTTCCATCGTCCGACTGGATCTCGCTCGCTGCAGCGAGCGTGATTGCTCCCGACAAGGTGTTGGTGTCATTACCAGCGGTCGACAAGTTGCGGACCGCACCCGAAGAACTGACACCCGAACCTGTGATCGACAGTGGCTCGGCAATCGACAGGCCGGTGCCGCTCAGGTGGATCGCTCCACCGTCATTCACCGTCGTGGTGCCCGACGTGGCTCCAAGCGATGTGTTCGTCGTTGCCACGATCGCACCTGCCGAAACCGTCGTCGATCCTGTGTAGGAGTTGCTCGCAGAAAGTGTGAGCGTGCTTGTCGAAGTGTCCTTGACGATCGAGCCCGCACCGGAAATGATTCCTGAGAGGGTTTGTCCCGTGCTCGAGCTGTAGGTCAGCGTGCTTCCACTGGCGACGGAGATGGTTCCCGCGTATGAACCCGCACCGAGACTTCCGCCAGATCCGATGACCACAGACCCACCCGAAATAGTCGTCGTGCCCGCATAGGTGTTCGCTCCCGTCAGTGTGAACGTGCCTGCCGCAGCTTTCGTGAGATCAGAACCGACGCTTCCGGCGACAACACCGCCGTATGTCAGGGTCGTACCGCTCGCCACGCTCATGGTTCCGTCGCTTGCGCCGAGCGCAATGCCGCGATTCGCATTGAGCGTGAACGTGGCCGTCGTCGACAATGTTCCACCGTTCAACGTGAGATGTCCGGGCGTAGCGGATCCGGGCGCGGTGCCGAGTGCGGAGTCGGCGCCGATCGACAAGGTGCCGGCGGTGATCGTCGTCGAACCCGTGAAGTCGCTCCCTGACGACAACGTGGCGGTCGATGCCCCTTGTTTCGTCAAGGTTCCAGATCCAATACCAATCGGATCAGAGACGGTGATTGTTCCTGCCGCGTCAAGCGTGAGGTTCTTGTTGGTGCCTTCGATCGCGTTCCCACTGGCCACGTTCAGCGTGAGCGCACCTGTTGTGCTCTGGATCTCTGCGTCTGCACCGAGAGTGATGAGCCCCGTAACGGTGTTCGTGCCCGACGTGTTGACGAGTGCGCCACCGAGTGAGATTCCCGAACCCGACAAGGTGAACGGCTCGGTGACGCCCGTGAGTCCGCCCGACATCGTCACGGCAGCGCCC
>RFNE01000220.1 GCA_009927375.1 Actinomycetota bacterium
TTCGTTCCTCCAGTTCTCGCTTGCTGCGACCGTCATCCAGGGCGTGCTCTTCGGTTCGATCTCGGGTGCGGCCGCACTCGCCACCGACATCGAGAACAAGTTCTTCGATCGATTGCTCCTCGCCCCATCCACACGCTCGGGCATCGTGCTCGCCCGAATCGCCGGCAGCGCGTTGTTCGGCGCGTTCCAGGCGGCATTCTTCCTGCTCGTGCTGTGGCCGTTCGGCGCGACGATCCGCGGCGGCGTTCCCGCGTTCCTCGTAATGGTCGCTAGTGGCGGTCTCGTCTCGCTCGCGATCGGAGCGCTCATGTCGTCGGTGGCGATCCGCACCGGTTCTGCAGAAGCTGTACAGGGAGCATTCCCGCTCATCTTCATCCTGCTGTTCTTCTCCAGTGCGTTCTTCCCTCGTGAGACAATGAGCGGCACGTACCGCAAATCGCCGACATCAATCCGATCTCGCACCTCGTCGAGGGGCTTCGCGAGATGGTCTTGCACCAAGTCACGATGGGTTCGATCGCCAAGGCGATCCTCATCCCGATTGCCGTCTGCATCGCCGCGACGATGCTCGCGCTCGGCGCACTGCGCGCACGATTGGCGGCGCTGTGACGACGATCGAATTCCGCGCCGAGTCGTTGCATACCTCGACAATCGCCGTCGGACGGGGCTCATGCTCCGCGGCCTGCGCACCATCCGTCGTATGCCCTCGGCATTCATTCCCAGCGTGGCGATGCCCGTGTTCACGATGATCGCGTTTTCAGGTACGTACTTCGCGATCACCAAGATTCCCGGCTTCCCCACCAATCGCTCGGCGAACTGGTTCATGCCACTCGGCATCTGCTTCGGTTCCGCGTTCAGTGGTATCGGGCTCGGATTCAGCACCATCCGTGACATCGAGACTCGCTTCTATGAGCGTTTGCTGATGGCGCCGGTGCCACGCCGGGCGCTCATCGTCGGACCGCTGTTCACCGCCTGGAGCAGAACGTTGATCTTGAACGCCTTCGTCATTCCGATGGGGTTGTTGCTGGGCGCCCGATTCACGGGCGGAATCCTCGGCGTCCTCGCGTTGCTCACCGCATCATTCGGCATCGCCACGATCTCCGTGGGCTGGGGACTCGGACTCGCATTCCGCTTCCGCGACATGCGTGCGGCAGCGATCATGCAGCTCACCGTGTTCGTCGTACTGTATGTCTCCAACGCCCAGATGCCGATGTGGCTGTTGAGCGGTTGGGTGCACTCCGCTGCACGCTTCAACCCGGCGACGAACATCTTGAGACTCGCGCGCCAGGGACTCGTGTCATCGAGCGCCCCGGACCACATGGCATGGTCGAACACCTGGGGCGGACTCGCCGCCATCGTCGTCATGGCCACCGTCACCCTCGCCTTCGCCCGACGCGGACTCGACAAGCTCGACAAGTAACCTGCGACCATGTTCTTCGTTGCCACGCGCGCGACGCTCAACATCTCGTCCACGGCGTTCGACAAGTCGCGAATCGTGATCGCCCGCAACGGCGTGCTCACCATTCGCAATGCCGACCGCAAGCCGTATGTACTGACGATCGGAGCCACGCCACTCACCGTCAGGGCGAAGTCCTCGGCCAGCCTCAGGCTCCCGCAAAAAGGGACATTTTCCATTGTCTGCGCCAAATGGCCCAGCCTGGTAGCGACCGTCGTCGTCAAGTAAATCCCCACTAGACGCAAGCCCACCCCATGGGGCAAGATGACCCCCAGGGGATCGATGACACACGGGGGTGCGTCGTCGAGGACAGTTCATCGATTGGGGGGCTTGTGAAAGTCAACATCACCGTCAATGGCGTCGCGAAAGAATCAGACGTCGAACCACGCACCTTGCTGGTGCACTACCTGCGGGAACATCTGCAGCTGACCGGAACCAACATTGGGTGTGACACCTCGAGTTGTGGCGCATGCACCGTGCATCTCGACGGCGAGGCCGTGAAGAGTTGTACGTTGCTCGCCGCGCAGGCCGATGGTTCGTCGGTGACGACCATCGAAGGCATCAGCACCAACGGCGAGATGCACCCGATGCAGAAAGCATTCATGGAGAACCATGGACTGCAGTGCGGCTACTGCACACCGGGAATGGTGATGGCGGCAATCAGCTTGCTGAAAGAGAATCCCAAGCCCACCGAAGAGGACGTGCGCCTCGGGCTCGAGGGCAACCTCTGTCGCTGCACCGGATACCACAACATCGTGAAGTCCGTCCTCGCGGCTGCGAAGTAAGGGGAACATCATGACGATGACCGAGAACAAGCCGACCACCGTGATCGGCACGCGCATGCTGCGCCGCGAAGACCCCGCCCTCCTCACGGGCGAGGCCAAGTTCACCAACGACCTCGCGATTCCAGGCGCGCTCCACCTCGCCGTCCTGCGATCGCCACACGCACACGCCAAGATCAAGCGGATCGACGCATCGGCCGCCCGTGCGCTACCCGGCGTCGTCGCCGTCTACAGCGGTGCAGACCTCGCGTCGATGTGGGCTGCACCGATGCCGTGCGCATGGCCGGTGACGCCGGACATGAAGAATCCGCCGCACTACCCGATCGCCGTCGACAAGGTGACCTACGTCGGTGACGGTGTGGCAGCAGTGCTCGCCACGAGCGAAACCGCATCACGCGACGCGCTCGATCTCATCGAAGTCGACTACGACGTGTTGCCAGCGGTCATCGACCTCGAGGAAGCACTCACCGACAAGGTCGTGATCCACGACTCGATCGGCACCAACAAGAGCTACACCTGGCCACTCCTCGTTGAGGCAACACCGGGCTGCGTCGAAGAGGCGTTCAAGAACGCGGCCTACACGGTGAGCGAGCGCTACGTGCAGCAGCGACTCATCCCGATGGCGATGGAACCGCGCGCCATCGCAGCGGTCCCGCAGCCGTTCGGTGGAGACATCACCCTCTACTCGGCGACACAGGTGCCGCACATCTTGAAGGTGATGACCGCACTCACGCTCGGTATTCCAGAGCACCAGTTGCGTGTGATCGCCCCGAGCGTCGGCGGAGGATTCGGATCCAAGCTCGACGTCTACGCCGAGGAATTGCTGTGTGTCGGGCTTGCCCGCAAGCACAACGCCCCGGTGCGCTGGGTCGAGGAACGGAGCGAGAATGCCCAGGCCACGATCCACGGCCGCGGACAGATCCAATTCGTCGAGCTCGCCGCAGACTCCAACGGCAAGTTGACGGCAGTGCGCATCCGCCTCATCGGCGACATGGGTGCGTATCTGCAGCTCGTCACACCGGGCGTGCCGCTCCTCGGAGCGTTCCTCTATGCAGGTGTCTACGACATCCCGCAGGCGTACGACTTCAGCTGCACCAGCGTGTTCACGACGATGACGCCGACGGATGCCTACCGTGGCGCTGGTCGACCGGAGGCCACCTATGCGATCGAGGTCGCGATGGACGCCCTCGCCCGCAAGATGGGTATCGACCCGTATGAGTTGCGCAAGCGCAACTACATCAAGAAGGAACAGTTCCCGTACACGGCATT
>RFNE01000261.1 GCA_009927375.1 Actinomycetota bacterium
GTGGAGCGGTGCACCCAGCACCGATTTCGGCGAGGAACGCACGCTCGATCTCGACTGCATGTCGCGTCGAAGAATGATCGACCGCCGTGAGCAGGCGACACGACTCATCATCGTCTTGTCGACACTCGACTGCCACGCATCCCTGACCGACCATCGGGACGAATCGTTCGAGCTCGAGATACTGCGCAATGCGATCGGTCATGCCGAGAACCTGCAACGCCGCCGCTGCCATCACGATGGCTCCACCTGCGGGAATCTTCTCGAGGCGAGTGGTGATGTTCCCTCGTAGGTCGGTGAACTGGAGATCAGGTCGAATTGCTCCGAGTTGCGCCTGACGTCGAACTGATCCCGTCGCCACGGTCGCTCCATGAGCGAGATCATCGATGGTGGCGCCAATCAATACGTCCCGCGCGTCGCGTCGCTCACACCACGCTCCGACGACGAGACCGGGGGTGTCCGCTGAGGGAAGATCCTTTGCGGAGTGGATCGCAATGTCGGCGAGTCCTTCCCGCACCGCGTGCTGGACCTCCTTCACGAACACTCCCTGCCCACCAATGGTGTGCAGGGGCACGTCACGACGCTTGTCGCCGAGGGTCTCAACGAAGACGAGTTCGTAGTCGCGGCCAGTTGCCGCTCGCAATGCGTTTCCGACCACTTCGGCTTGGGTTCGCGCCTGAGCGCTCGACCGAGTGGCGATGCGAATCATTCGATGTCGAACAAGTCGCGCAATGCAGCGGAGATTCGCTCGCCCTGCGGTGTGCCCGCGCTCTTCTTCAACTGCATCGACGGCGAGTGCAGCAACTTCGCCACGATCGACTTCGTCAGGGATTCGACGGCTTCTCTGTCTTGCTTCGTCAACCCACCAAGTTGAGCGACATACCGCTCGACTTCGGCCTGTCGAATCTGCTCCGCACGCTCATGCAACTCGGCGATCAAAGGCGCAGCTTGGCGCTCCACCATCACCTCACCGAAACGAGCGACTTCCTGCACGATGATCGATCGAACTTCGTTGGTTTCTTGTGCCCGTGCATCGACACCCTGCTGGGCCCAATCACGCAGATCATGCAGGTCGCGCAACGTGACTCCCGGCAGATCCCCCGCAGCGTGTTCGACGTCGCGTGGAACGGCAATGTCGACGACCAGTAGAGGCCGGTCCCCGGCAGAACCGCGAGCCGAAGACAACGCTTCGGCGGTGACGACCACTTCGCCCGATCCTGTCGACGTCAAGAGAACGTCGGCATTGCTGAGCGCATCGTTCAACTCGGTGAAGTCTCGCACCGTTGCACCAACCGAATCAGCGAGTTCCGTCGCCCGTTCCTTGCTGCGATTCAAGACGACGACGCTTGCAGCGGCGTCAGCCGACAGCGCACGGGCGATACCAGTACCCATTTCACCAGCGCCGATGACGACGACGTTCTTGCCGGCAAGAGTGCCGAGGAGATCCGTAGCCATCTCGACCGCGGCGTGCGACACCGATGCGGTTCCACGGCTGATCGCCGTCTCCGTGCGCGCCCGCTTCCCAACTTCGAGCGCGTGCCGGAAGAGCAGGTTCAACGTGGTTCGCGCAGCTTCGACACGACGTGCGGTGTCCCACGCGGTCTTCACCTGCCCAACGATCTCGGCCTCTCCGAGCACTGCCGAGTCGAGGCCGCTCACGACGTCGAAGAGGTGACTGACGGCGTGGTCATCGTGCTGGCTGAACAAGTGTGGCGTCAGCTCATCCGCGGTGAGTCCTGACACTTCCTGGAGCATCTCGCGAACGTCGGCGAATGCGCCGTGAAACTTCTCCGCAACGACGTACACCTCGGTGCGATTGCACGTTGACAAAATCACCGACTCGCGCACGGTGTCACGGGATGTGAGACCGTCGAGCGCCTTCACCAACCGTTCATCGTTCAGCGCGACGCGCTCGATGACCCCGAGTGGTGCCGAACGATGATTGATGCCGAAAACCGCTATCGACACGCTGGCACCGCCTCGCGCTTGTCCTTGCCGGTGTCGCGACTCAACTGCTCGTAGTAGCCGAGGATCTGCAACTCGACGCCGAGGTCGACGCTGCGTACCGAGATGGTGTCAGGAACGGTGAGCACAACAGAGGCAAAGTTGAGGATCGAGCGAACGCCGGCTTTGACGAGCAGATCTGCAGCCTGTTGCGCGGAGACCGGCGGAGTGGCGATGACACCGATGGAGACGCCTTCCGTTCGAACGATGGACTCGAGCTCTTCCACGTGACGGACCTTGACTCCCGCAATCGTGCGACCAACCTTGGAGTCGTCGATGTCGACGATTCCCGCGACGGGGAATCCACGCAACGTGAACCCGCTGTAGTTGGCGAGCGCGTTGCCGAGGTTGCCGGCACCGACCACGACGACCTTCCACTCGTTGTGCAGACCAAGTTCGCGCTTGATCTGGTACACGAGGTAGGCGACGTCGTATCCGACGCCGCGAGTTCCGTAGCTACCGAGATATGACAGGTCTTTGCGCACCTTTGCGGCGTTGACGCCCGCGAGTGCCGCAAGTTGATCGCTCGACAATTGCTCGGTCCCGTCAGCAATCAGACCGTTCAGGATCTGGAGATACACCGGAAGTCGGGCGACCGCCGCATCCGGAATGCGCCGACGCCCAGTGGGTGCAGAGGCTGGTGCAAGGTCGGCCACGGGGCAAGGCTATTCACTCGTGCAGGATTTCACGAACTCCAACTAGTGTCTGCGTCCATGACATCGGTCGCCTTCGCCGCGCAAAATGGCGTGAATTCGGCGTTGGCCGGAGCTGCCGCACTCGTGGCGTGCGCCTTTGCGCTCAGCACCGCTGACCGATGGCTGCGACGTGGTCAACCCCACGAACGTGCCTGGACCATCGCCATGACGCTCTTCGCCCTCGGATCGTTCTCGCTGTGGTGGGCCGAAAGCGCCGGATGGTCGAGCGGAGTCTTTCGCCTGTTCTTCCTCACCGGCGCGGTGCTCAACGTCGCGTGGCTCTCTCTCGGCACGGTCTACTTGCTCATTGGCCGCCGAGTTGGTGACATCCTGCAAACGACGCTCGTCGCGCTTTCCGGTTTGGCCACCGGCATCGTGCTCATCGCACCAATGAAGACAGAAATCGTTGCCGACCAGTTCCCCACCGGCAAGGAAGTCTTCGGCGCGGCACCGCGCATCCTCGCCGCGGTTGGCTCGGGAGTTCCTGCACTCGTCATCATCCTCGGAGCCGTGTGGTCAACGTGGAGGGTACTTGCGAAAAGAAATCCTTCACTGACGACTGCCCATGCCCGCCAAGTGACCTCGCCAGGTCGACTCGCAGTCGGCAACGTGCTCATCGCGACGGGAACGATCGTGTTGTCGGCGAGCGGATCGCTCGCGGGCAGGCTCGGCAAGGACCAAGCGTTCGCAGTGACGTTGCTCTCTGGAGTGATCGTGCTGTTCGCCGGATTCCTCGTCGCCAGCAATTCGACGAGACGAGCGTCAGTGCAGCGCGCGGCGCAATACCTTGCCGGTGCCACCAGTCGGTAGTTCGTTCACGAACAACACCTTCGACGGACACTTGTAGCGAGCGAGGTGCTGCTGACAGAACAGGATGAGGGCATCCTCGTCCGCCGTCGGCGAACCATTGGTCACCACATATGCACGAACGGCCTCGCCGGTGTGCGGATGAGGCACGCCGACCACTGCGGCTTGGTCGACATCGGGATGTGAGAGCAGCACCTGTTCCACTTCCGCGGGATACACGTTGAATCCCGACACGATGATCAGGTCCTTCAAGCGGTCGACGATGAAGAGATAGCCGTCATCATCGCGAACTCCGAGGTCACCGGTCTTCAGCCACCCGTCGGGCGTCAACACCGCGGCAGTCGCCACGGGATCGTTCAAGTAACCCGCGAAGACGTTCTCGCCGCGCACCCAAATCTCTCCCTCGTCGCCGTCTTCGACTTCCTCACCTGACTCATCCACGAGTCGCAATTCGACGCCGTCGATCGGACGGCCAACCGAGCCGATCCGCAACTCGAGACCCATCGAGTTCGACACGACGGGCGACGCCTCGGTGAGGCCATATCCCTCGCGAACCTCGACGCCGAACTTGTCCCGCATCACCGTGATGGTTCCTCAGGCATCTTCGAAGCTCCAGTAAGCGCGATGCGCACAGAGGCGAGATCGGAGGCTTGCAGACCAGGCAATTGCGACAGCGCAGTCCACACCGGAGGCGCACCCGGCACCACCGTCACCTTGCGCTCACGGATCGTGTCGACGGCGGTCGACGGATCGAAGCGCTGCACGAGAACGATGGAAGCACCGCGATACAGCGAGTAACCGAGCATCACATTGAGGCCGAAGATGTGGAACACCGGAAGCACGCCATACACCACGTCGCTCGGTCGCATCACGGTGTTGCGCTCGAGCTGCTCGAGGTTCGACTTCAGGTTGCGGTGCGTGAGCATCGCAGCACGCGGCGCACCGGCGGTGCCGCTCGTAAAGATCAGCGCGGCCGTCGCCGATGGGTCGACCTCGACGATTTCGCTCGGAGAATGTCCGAGGAGCGACGACATCGAGACTGCGCCGTGAATGTCGTGGCCCTCGGTTGCGACAACGATCTTGAGTTTCGTGAGACGAGTCGAATCGATGCTCCGCCAGGTGTTCACCGCCGCAGGGTCGACGAACACCGCGGTCGGATCCACGACCAACATCTCCCGTTCGATCTCCGCAGCGGGGCTGACCACGTTCATCGGCACCGCGACGGCACCAACTCCGAGCGTTGCAAGGTACGCAATGACGAATGTCGTCGAGTTACCGCAAACCAATGCCACGGTGTCGCCTGTGCTCACACCAGCGACTTTCAGCGCACCGCGCACTGCGCCGACCTGTTCCCGCAATCGCCCGTAGGTCGTCGTCTCGCCGCGATAAATGAGTGCGGGAGAGTCTGCTGGATGTCCGTCGATGATCGAGGCGAGGTTGTTCATGAGCTACTGCGTCAAGGAGATGATGCCCGCTGCGAAGATGGCAATCAGCAGAAGGGCGATGGCGAGAGTGGTAGCCGGACGCATGCCACGAGACTAGGCGTTCGTCAGGCCGGCTTGGTTTTGGCCGTCAAGGTGACGGACGTGGCCTGGCCCGCCGACGAACCATCATCCCGAGTCAGCACCACGAGGTCGCTCGGCGAAAGGTCGAGCTCAAGCGCTGCCGATCCTCGGTCGCGGCAAATCGCAAGCATCCCGAAGGAATCGACCACGAGTCCGAGACCGGATCCAATCTGACCGAAGTTGCGCACGACGGGCATTGAGCGAACGATGCGCTCACCAGTTCCACGCGCACCAAGCGTCACACGGATCGGCGAACCGAGGTGCGCGACGTCATCTGGCGAAACATTGATCTGGCAATTGCCATAGCGATCGACCCAGGTCACCTCGGCGTGCAGTTCGTCGCCCTCTTGACGGGGCAACGGGACGATTCCGGGCAGGAGTGTGTCGACGTCGATCGGCGTACCAACTTCGCGCAGCGATACTCCGTTACACAAGTACGCGGCGACGGGAGCGAAGATGTCGCGGCCCGCGAACGTGTCACCAGGTGCGGCCAGGTGATATTCGGCGTTGTTGAGTTCGACGGCCTCGTCTGCGCCGCCCGCGAGCGCAACGCCCATGGACAACAGCCCGTTGTCCGGCCCGACGAAGATCCCCGTACCCCCAGCGACGGAGACCGCAATCGCCCGACGATTGGTACCGACGCCCGGGTCGACGACGGCAAGCACCACGCCCTGCGGAACGTACGACACTGCTCGTGCAAGCGCGAGAGATCCCGCGCGCACATCGAACGCAGGAACATCGTGCGTGATGTCGATGACGCGAACGTGTGGTGCAAGGTCGGCGATCACACACTTGACGATGCCGACAAACTCGTCACGCGTTCCGTAGTCCGTGAGGAACGAGATGTTGTCGAAACGCGGCGCCATGGTGCGCTTCACGCTACGAGCGAAAAACTGACTCGGAAAAAGCGAATGGGCCGGTGCCAACCCCCCGACGGCACCGGCCCAAACGGCGCGCTCCGTGGAGCGCGACTCCCGGTTGGGGGGTAAACCCCGTCCGGTGTTCGTGACTTCGGACATACCTTACGCAGATTTCCGCGATGTGCGAACCTCTCCGCAAAATATTTTTGAGTATCTTTCTCGCCGACCGACCCAGCAGTCAAGTCTTTACCGGTCGGTTAATTTCCCATCTCGCGACTCCGCCGAACCGCCGCTTCAACGGTCTTGGTGATCGCCGAACGCAGTCCCGCGTGCTCAAGGGCCTCGATGGCAGCCGCCGTGACGCCATTTGGAGAAGTGACCTTGGCCCGCAGATCCTCGGGTGCTTCACCCGTTTGCTGAAGCAAGCGAGCCGACCCGACGAGCAGCTGTCGCACGAGGAGGTCGGCAACGTCACGCGGGAGTCCCTGCGCCACGCCTGCATCGATCATCGCCTCGGCGACAAGGAAGAGGTATGCGGGACCCGACCCGGAGATCGCCGTCACTGCATCGATCAACGACTCGGGCACCTCGACGACCACCCGACGGCACCGAGTACCTGACGAGCCCACTCCACGTCAGCCGCAGAGCATCGCGACGAGGCACAGATCCCCGCGGCACCTTCGCCGACGAGCGCAGG
This sequence comes from Actinomycetota bacterium, assembly GCA_009927375.1. GTDB lineage: Bacteria > Actinomycetota > Acidimicrobiia > Acidimicrobiales > Ilumatobacteraceae > UBA3006. Next base: position 6,626 of record RFNE01000261.1, read on the forward strand.
CGTGTTCGGCATCGCGCGCACCACGGCGGTTGAACCACTGGCAGCAGACTGCAACGTCTCCACCGAGACTCCGGCGGCAATCGACAGGACGCGGGTTGCTCCAGCCGCACTCAAGTCGCGACACACTGCCGCCGCGCCAGCGGGCTTGACGGCAATCACGCCAGCTGTGCAGGGTCCGATCGAGTCAACAAGCGTGACTCCTGGAAACTTCTCGGCGAGGAGCGCCCTTCGGTCCGCAGAGGTCTCCACGATGGTGATGCCTGACGGTGACTCCCCCGCGCGAATCAATCCCTCGACCAGCGCGGCACCCATGTTGCCGCCGCCAACGAACGTGATTGCTCCAACCGACATTGAGTTGAGGCTAGCGAGGTCACTCGTCGTCGGTGAAGCGACTTGCGAACCCGATTCGAATCAACGACGGGAATGCCCGTTCGACGATGTCGTACAGGGTCCCGACGATGCGATCGAGCTCGGGTTCACACACGAGCGCGAGTGGCAACTCTCCGCGCAAGAAGATCGCGTCCTCGGCACCGATCGAAAAATGCGCGCCGACGAGGCGCTCGTTACGCCGAAGCACGGATTCATACAACTCGGCGGCGTTCTCTTCCGGCGCCGGCATCACGTAGGTCTCGTAACGCAGCGTGCGTTGACCAAGCGTGATCCAGATCGTGGTGAATTCCTTTTCTTCACCGCGCATCCGCACGTACCAACGGATCTCGTCCCCTTCGGCCCGGTCGATCGCCACGATGGCGGAGTTCGTCCCTCGCAGGTTTGCGAGCCATTCGTCGATGTTGCGCTCGAGGCGCGCAAGGGCTGAGTCGTCGAAGAGGTCGCTCACTAGCTGCAGGCCACGAGGTCGCGGGCACGCAGATCGGTGAACAACGTGCGGGCGGTCGTGGCAGCCGCCTTCCAGGAGTAGCGCTTCGCACGTTCCGCCGCAGCAGTTCCCATCGAGAGCGACAGCAACGAGTCGCCGAGCAGACGCTCGGTGAACCTGACGAACTCGCCGAGATCACGGCCCGGCACGAGGAACCCCGTCTTGCCATCCTCGATCAGGTTGAGCAACCCACCGACTCCGGTCGCGACGACCGGCACGCCACAGGCAGCCGCTTCGAGCGCGACGAGCCCAAAGCTCTCACTGCGCGACGGAACCAAGACGACGTCAGCTGCGCGATAGAACGTGGACAACAGGTGATGCGGCTGCGGCTCGTAGAAGAGCACTCGATCGGTGACACCGAGTGAGTCGATGAGTTCGCGAACGCGCAGGAGTTCTGCGGTCCCTTCAACACCGCTCGCACCACCAACGACGACGAGTCGTGCAGTGGTATCGCTCAGTGCGGCGAGTGTGCGCACGGCGACATCGAGTCCCTTCAACGGCTGAATGCGTCCGACGAAGAGGAGGATATTTCCCGAACCAAGACCGAGCGCGTGGCGCGCACCGCGACGATCGCCGGGGGAGAAAAATGCGCGCTGCACCCCAGGTGCGAGGACTTCGATGCGACCAGGTGCAGCACCGTACAGTGACTCGAACTGCGAGCGCTCCTCCGTGCAGCTCACGAAGATCGCGTCTGCGCAGCCGATCACTTCGGTCTCCGCGCGGTCACGAACCGCAGACTCCACGTCTCCACCCAGACTCTTCACTCGGGCGAAGGTGTGAAAGGTCGTGACGAGCGGCAAGTTGAGTTCGTGCTTCAGACGATGGCCGGCAAGGCCGGAGAGCCAGTAGTTGGCATGGACGAGGTCGGTTCCGCCGTTGCGACCAATATGCCAGGCGACTCCATCGGTGAAGTCATCCACGACACTGAGCAGCTCGTCCTTCGGCATGTCCGTCGGGCCAGCGTCGATGTGGACGACACGATGGTGTGGCTCCACCTCCACCACGTCGGGCAGTGAATCGCTCCAGCGTCGCGTGTACGTCGTGCACTCCACGCCTTGACTCGCAAGACCCGATACGAGTTCGCGCACATAGACGTTCATCCCGCCACCATCACCGATGCCAGGTTGGGCTAGCGGAGAGGTGTGCATCGACAGCACGGCGACGCGTTGCATCACCTATGAAACCTATCTACGGAAGCGAATATTCCGACGAGGGGAATGTCCCCGAAACTCAGTCCTGACGGTCGTCGGCGGTGAAACTGCGGTACACAGCGATCAGCGTCTGTTTCTGTTCCTTGGTCAGCGCGTCATCGTTGGCAATCGCGTCCACGACAGTCGGTCTGTCGGCGTCATTCGGGTCGAGGATTCCCGCACGTTCGTACAGCGACTCCGCAGAAATCTGCAATGCGCGCGCGAGTTGTTGCAAGATCTCGGCAGAGGGCTTGCGCAGACCCGCTCGATCTGCGACAGATACGGATTCGATACTCCAGCGAGTCGTGCGAGATCGCGGATCGACTGCTGGGCGAGCTCCCGCTGCTGGCGAATGAAGTTGCCGACGTCCGGCAGTCGACGATCGGTCATCGCAGTTCTTACTCTGCGAGCAAGGAGTCGACGTTCGCCCCGCCGTCCTTGTATCGGCGCACGAGTTCGGCGGTGAGTGCATCGATCTCATCGAACAACGCGCGACGTTCCGACGAGCGAGCCAACTCGAATGCGGCAAGCTGCTCGATCGCCGCGTGCAGGCTGTCGACGTCGAGCTGACGCAGCGATCCGAAACCAAGGGATTCACACAGCCGTTCGAGTTCGACGACCAGTGGATGATCGGTCGCGACGTTCGTCTCGCGCGGAGGCCGGGCAGACCCGCCTCCATGCTCCTGACCAAACACCTCGGCAAGTTCACTCTCCACATTCACCGATCGATCATTCGACTGTCGACGGCGCTCCTCGTCACGAGCGAGATCCAGGCGACCCTGTGCCAATCGACGAACGAAGGACACCGCGTCTTCCTGCGCCTGCAGACGGGCACGCCGAGAGCGAATCTCGTCGAGCGACAATTGTTCGAAGTTCGTCATTGACACCCGCCCGAAACCGGGGGAAGGACCGCAACCTCATCGCCGTCTCCGACGCGATGTTGCAACTCGACACTTTCCCCGTTCAACCACACGCGGCACGTACCGAGCACTGACTCGAATTGTGGTCCGAATCGCTTCACTGCGATGCTCAACACTTCTTCGACGGTCGAACCGTCGATCACGTCTTGTGCAGTTCCTGCTGCTTCACGCGCGGAGGCGAACAGTCTCAGGTGAGCCACGACCTCATCGTAGTGTTGCCACTACCCTGCCTTGGGATGAAGTTCGCACCGATTCGCGCTCGCTTCCTCGTCGTGCGCCACGGTCAGAGCCTGTGGAACATCGAACAACGCTGGCAAGGTCGCGCAGACATCGACTTGAGTGATCACGGCATCGCACAGGCGCGTGCGGCGGCGTCAAAGCTCGGCGGATTCGACTTCATTGCCTCGAGCAACTTGCGACGTGCACTCGACACTGCACAATCATCGCGGAGCATCATGGCGTGGGACCCGTTCACGTCGACGAGCGACTGCGCGAGACCCACGTCGGTCCCTGGGAGGGCCTCACCGTGCACGAAATAGAGGAACGATGGCCCGGGTATCTCGCCGCGCGCCGCAAGCCAGAAGGCTTCGAATCCGACGAGAGCATCATGAATCGCATGACGTCTGCACTCGTGGATTTGTCCCAGCACTGCGCTGACGGAACGGGCATGATCGTGAGCCACTCAGGCGTCATTCGCACGATGCGCCACGTCCTCAACGTCGCCAACCCCCGACTCGCCAACTTGTCGGGCTCATGGTTCTTCGTCCACGACGACGACTCGGTCACTGCTGGAGATGTCGTGAGCGTGATCAACGAACACGATCTCGGCGAAGCACTGTAGGTTTGATCGGCATGCTTGGCCGCGGACTCGATGACTCTTTCGACCCGGAGATTCGTCGCAACATCACCGCAGTCACGGCAGCGCGTCTCGTCACGAACTCGTGCTATCGATTCGCGCCACCATTCCTCGCGATCATTGCCAAGGGATTCAACGCGTCGATTGAGGACATCGGTATCGCCCTTGCAATCTCCGAGTTGACCGGGCTCACGTCTCCGATGGCCGGTCGACTCGTCGATCGCCTCACGCACCGAACCTCGATGTTGCTCGGTCTCATCGGCACCGCGCTCGGTTGTGTCATCGCAGCACTTGCGCCGAATCTCGTGGTGTTCGGCATCGGCGTTGCGGTGCTCGCACTCACGAAGCAGAGCTTCGATCTCGGACTCGGTTCTTGGATCGCCGACCACGTGAAGTACGAACAACGCGGGCGAATCGTCGGCCTGACGGAAACGTCGTGGGCGCTCGGGTTACTCGTTGGTGTCTCCGCCATGGGCGTGATCACAGCACTGAGCTCCTGGCGCGTCGCGTATTGGGTCGGAATCGGATCACTCGTCTTCTTCATCGTCATCATCGCAGGCCGCATCAATTCCGAACCCCGCGCAACCCACGAGCATGTTCATGGTGCACCAAAGCGCATCACGGGACATGCGTGGCTCGTCGTCGCCACGATGTTCTGCATCATGGCGAGTGCGCAAAACCTCTTCGTCACGTTCGGAGCCTGGCTCGAGGACGACTTCGGATTCGGAGCTGCACGTATCTCCGCGGTTGGATTCCTCGTCGGCGGGATCGAACTCGTTGCCTCGACGTCGTCAGCCCGCCTCACCGATTCGTGGGGCAAAGAAAACAGCATCGCGCTCGGCGCACTCCTCATCGTGCCGTCGGGCATCCTGCTCGCACTCGGAGGTTCGAACATGGCCATCGGTGTGACCGCGGTGATCATCTACTTCATGGGATTTGAGTTCTCCGTCGTGAGTCTGCTGCCGGTGGCAACGCAACTCGTGCCGAACAACCCGGGAGCAGGGCTTGGCTGGGTGCTCGGAGCAGGCACCGTTGGCCGTGCCGTGATGTCACGTGTCGCGACGACGAGTTACACCGAATACGGGATTGGGGCTCCCGCCCTCATCGGCGCGGCGTTCGCCGTGCTCGGAGCAGCGTGCATCCTCGCCTTCCGCCGTCGCGGCGGTGCACATCTCGGCTAACTAGCCGCGATAGCCGTTGGTAATCGGCAGACGCCGGTCCTTGCCGAACGCCTTGCGCGTGACACGAACACCTGGTGGCCCCTGACGCCGCTTGTATTCGTTCATGTCGACGAGTCGCGCGATCCGGCGAACGAGTGCTTCGTCGTGGCCCATCGCGATGATTTCCGCTGCCGTTCGATCTCGCTCGACGTACAACTCGAGGATTGGATCCAACACCTCGTACGGCGGCAATGACTGGTCGTCGCGCTGATCGGGACGCAATTCGGCTGATGGCGGCTTGGTGATGATCGCACTCGGAATGAGTTCCCGACCTGCCTGCTCGTTCACGAAGGCACAGAGGTCATAGACGGTGGTCTTCAACAGATCCTTGATCACCGCGTATCCACCCACGGAGTCTCCGTACAGCGTGAAATAGCCGACGGCGAGTTCGCTCTTGTTCCCCGTCGTCAACACCATCCAGTTGAACTTGTTGGACAACGCCATAAGCGTCGTTCCGCGCACACGGCTCTGCAGGTTCTCTTCGGTCAGGTCCGCAGGACGACCGGCGAACGACTCTGACGTCATGTCGAGGTATGCGCCGAATGCTGGCTCGATCGAGATCGTGCGCATCTCGATGCCAAGGTTCGCGGCAAGGGCGGCTGCGTCACTTCGTGACCCGTCGCTCGAATAGCGCGATGGCATGGACACGCCGTGGACGTGTTGCGCACCCAGCGCATCGACGGCAACCGCCGCCACGAGTGCTGAGTCGATGCCACCAGACAGTCCGATGACGACGTCGGTGAAGCCGTTCTTGCGCACGTAGTCACGGGTGCCGACGACGAGTGCGCCATAGATCTGTGCACGATCGCTGAGAACCAGCGCGGCAACCGTGTCTCTCTGTGACCGCGTGGCCCTCGGCGCGTTCGTGATGTCAACAACTGTGGCGTGCGCACCCGGTTGCGCTTCTGGCAACTCGATCGACGTGAACAAGAGGTGTTCCTCGAATTGTGGCGATCGCGCGACAACGAGCCCGTCACGGCCAACGACCATGCTTCCGCCGTCGAAGACGAGTTCGTCCTGGCCGCTCATCTGGTTGACGTAGGCGACGGCACACCCCGTAGCCTTCGCGCGCTCGGCGATCATCGTGGTGCGCTCATCGAGTCGGCCGCGGTGGAACGGTGATGCATTGATGCTGACCGCGAGGCTCGCACCAGCTCGTGCCTGCGCGGCAACCGGACCGACGGGGCTCCAGATGTCTTCGCAGATGGTCACGCCGACGAGTGCGCCACCGATTCGATAGATGGTGGCCGCGTCACGCGCGTCATCACCCGGCGTGAAGTACCGCTCTTCGTCGAACACGCTGTAGTTCGGCAGCAAGTTCTTGTAATAGCGATGCACGACGCGGCCGCGGTGGCATATCGCCGCCGCGTTGTACAAGACACCGTCCTCGCCATCGACGAAGCCAATCACGGCGACACATTCGCCCGTTCGCGCGGCGAAGTCTTCGAGCCAGGTTTGGTTGTCGGCGACGAACCCTGCCTTCAGCACGAGGTCTTCAGGTGGATACCGGTCAGCGTGAGTTCGGGGAATGCCACGAGATCACAGCCGGACTCGTCTGCGCTGCGATAGGCGTCGAGGGCCTTGGACGCGTTGCCCTGCACATCGCCCACCGTCGGATTGATCTGAGCCAGGCAAATTGACAGAGTGCGAGGGGTCGAGGACGCCACGAGTTCAGGCTACGACCCGTGCGGAAGTGCCCGAGTGGAACTTCACACGCCGTTCACAATCGGGCAACGGCGGTGAAACGGCACTCTGTTTGACTTGTCGCGTACCTGAGCCAGGTCAGACCCTGGTTCTCAACCGGAAGGAACACCATGCCCTATCAGGCCGAATACATCTGGGTGGACGGACACAAGCCGACACCGATGCTGCGCTCCAAGACGAAGATCTTGGACAACTCCGTGAAGACCCCACCGATCTGGGGATTCGACGGATCCTCGACGGAACAGGCAACGGGCGATCGCTCGGACTGCATGTTGCTGCCAGTCTTCAGCTGTCCAGACCCACTGCGTGGCGGCAAGAACATCCTCGTGCTGTGCGAGGTTCGCCTCGCCCAGACCGGCGAGCCGCACCCGACCAACACTCGTGCCAAGTGCGCGGAGACTGCGAAGAAGTTCGCTGCTCACCAAATGATCTTCGGCATCGAGCAGGAGTACACGATGATGCGGACCAACGGTCGTCCGTACGGATTCCCCGAGACCGAGGGTGAGCCCGGTCCGCAGGGTCCGTACTACTGCGGCGTCGGCGCAGGTCGCGTGATGGGTCGCGAGATCATCGAAGAGCACACGTGGGCGTGCATCGAAGCAGGCCTGATGATCGAAGGCACGAACGCCGAAGTGATGCCCGGTCAGTGGGAGTTCCAAATCGGCGCCGCCGACGCACTCACCGTGAGCGATCACTTGATGGTCGGCCGTTGGTTGCTCGAGCGCATCGCCGAGGATCACGACGTCGTCATCTCGCTTGCCGCCAAGCCGCAGAAGGGTGACTGGAACGGCGCTGGTGCACACACCAACTTCTCGACGAAGGCCATGCGCTCGAGCTACGAAGCCATCGAGGCTGCGTGTGAGTCGTTGAGCAAGCGTGTCGATCTGCACGTGAGCAACTACGGCCACGACATCGAGAGCCGCCTCACTGGCAAGCACGAGACCGCCCCGTACAACAAGTTCAGCTACGGCGTCTCCAACCGCGGTGCATCCGTGCGCATCCCGTGGCAGGTCGCTCGTGACCGCAAGGGTTACGCCGAGGACCGTCGCCCGAACGCCAACTGCGATCCATACGTGGTCACCCAGTTGCTGTTGGACGCCGTGTGCTCGAACGAAAAGACTCCGGTCAAGGCCAAGCCAGCCGCCAAGAAGTCCTCTGGTGGAAAGACCACCAAGAAGGCCAAGAAAAAGAAGTAGTTCGTCCACTTCGCAACGGCACCGAGGATCCGGTTCCTCGGTGCCGTTGTTTCATTTCAGGGGCAGACTGTAACGATGACGTCGATGCAGGAACAGCAGCGGGACTACGTCCTGCGCACCGTCGAGGAACGGGGAATCCGTCTCGTTCGCCTGTGGTTCACCGACGTGCTCGGAAACTTGAAGTCCTTCGCCATCAGCCCGGCGGAGATGGAAAACGCACTCAACGACGGCATGACCTTCGACGGGTCTTCGATCGATGGCTACAGCCGCATCCAGGAAAGCGACGTGCTCGCTCTCCCCGACGCCAACACCTTCGAAGTCCTCCCGTGGGTCGACCCGAAGGGCGCAGAGGCGCGAGTGTTCTGCGACATCGCCAAGCTCGATGGCACTCCGTTCCACGGCGATCCACGTCAAGTACTGCGCCGCAACCTGCGCCGCGCACACGATCTGGGCTTTGACTTCTACATCGCCCGGACATCGAATACTTCTACTTCGCACCGCCAAGCTCGTCGACCACGCCAGTCCTCCTCGACCAAGGTGGCTTCTTCGACCTCACGAGCACTGACATCGCAAGTTCGCTGCGCAAGGAGACCATCCGCACGCTCGAGACGATGAGCATCCCTGTCGAATACAGCTTCCACGAGGATGCGCCGAGCCAGCACGAGATCGACCTGCGCCACACGGACGCACTGACCATGGCCGACAGCGTGATGACCTTCCGCTTCGTCGTGAAGGAAATCGCTGCGATGCACGACGTGCACGCAACCTTCATGCCCAAGCCACTCGAGTCGATCCAGGGCTCAGGCATGCACCTGCACCTCTCGCTCTTTTCGGGCGAGCAGAACGCGTTCCACAGCGACGACGATCCGTACAACTTGTCGCCCACAGCCAAGCACTTCATGGCCGGACTCCTTCGCCACGCAGCCGAAATCACCGCGGTCACGAACCAGACCGTGAACAGCTACAAACGACTCGTTCCCGGCTTCGAGGCTCCCGTACACATTTCTTGGGCACGCAACAATCGCAGTGGTCTGATCCGCGTGCCGATCCCGAAGCGCAGCAACGAAAGCGCGACGCGCATCGAGTATCGATCACCGGATCCTGCATGCAATCCATACCTTGCGTTCTCCGTGATCCTCGCGGCAGGACTTCGTGGCATCGAAGAGCAATATGAGTTGCCAGCGGAGGCAGACGCAAACCTGTTCGAGATGGACGACGACCTCGTCGAAAAGCTCGGCATCCAGCAGCTTCCGCAATCGCTCTCGGATGCGCTCCGCACGATGGAATCCTCGTCGCTCGTCGCTGACGCACTCGGCGAGCACATCTTCGAGTGGTTCCTGCGCAACAAGCGCGATGAATGGCGCCGCTACAAGACCCACATCAGTCAGTTCGAACTCGACCGCTACCTGAAGCAGCTATGAACCGTCGCAGCGACCAGCCGACCGACCCGATGAGCCACCTGGTGGCGGTATTCCCGTCCCCTGCTCCGGTCGACCTCGCCCGCACGCTCGACCTCGCTGGATATCGCTGGAAGGCCGTTGCCACACCTGATGACGTTGCCAAGAGCGAGCCAGCAGACGGCTGGGCCGGCGCCGTAATTGCCTGCGACTCAGACCCCGAGGGCGGCTGGGCAATTTGCCGAAGCTTGCGCAAACGAGAGATCCCCGTCGGTCGCATCCTCGTCCTCGTGACGGGTGCGCAACTCCCCGATCTCGAACTGCGCGATGACCTGTTCGACGACTTCTGCCTCGCGCCATTCCATCCGCGCGAACTCGAGGCCCGCCTGAGGCACCTCTTCTTCACGCACCACGTGGCAGGGCACCACTCCTTCGTGGAATATGCGGGTCTCGTGTTGAACCTCGAGACCTATCAGGCCTCGTTCGGCGGCAACCCACTCGACCTCACGTACATGGAATATGAACTGCTCAAGTTCCTCGCCCAGAACCCTGGCAAGGTGTTCTCCCGCGAGACCTGCTCTCGCGAGTGTGGGGCTACGAGTACTTCGGTGGAGCGCGAACGGTGGACGTCCACATTCGTCGACTCCGTGCGAAGCTCGGCGAAGAACACGC
>RFNE01000060.1 GCA_009927375.1 Actinomycetota bacterium
TCGATCGAACTCTCGGCGATCGTGATGCCGGTCGCATGCGACAGCTCGAGTCGTGCACCGCTCGTGATCGTCGTGCCAGTCGATGAACTTCCGAGCGCAGCCGAATCTCCTGCAACGACGACACCCGCAGCGATCGACGTCACGCCGGTGTAGGTATTGGCCGCAGACAACGTCAGCGTGCCGGCACCAGACTTCGTCACACCGGCAATCGGCGTCGTGATCGGATCGGCCACACTGATGTCGCCAGCTCCGGTGAGTGTCAGCGCAGGAGTTCCACTCGAAGCACTGAATGAGTCTCCCGACACGACGTTGAATGTGAGCGTCCCGGCCGTGCTGCCGACGGTTGCATCCGCTCCGAGGTTCACCGTGCCCGTGATCGAGTTCGCGTTCGCCAGGTTGAGAAGTGCCCCGGTCGACGTGATTCCCGTCCCTGAAATGGTGAAGGGTTCAGCGATCGACAAAGTCGTTCCATCGAGGTGGACGGCGGCACCCGATGCGATCGTCGTGCCCTGGCCACTCCCCGATCCACCGAGTGCCGCGCTCGTCGTCACTTTGACGATTCCCGACGACACCGTCGTCGCACCCGTGTAGTCGCTCGTAGACCCCGACAACGTGAGCGTGCTCGACGAGGACGTGTCCTTGGTGAGTGAACCAGACCCGGTGATCTTTCCACTCAGCGTCTGGCTCACACTCGACGAGTAGGTGAACGTCGATGATGCTCCGAGCGTTACCTGGCCTGCATACGTGCCAGAACCGAGCGATCCCGCAGTACCGATGACGAGCGACCCGCCACTTGCAGCAATCGCCGTGTTCCCCGAGTAACTGTTGGTGCCGGTGAGTGTGAGAGTTCCAGAGCCGGCCTTGGTGAATCCACCCGTCTCGGAAATCACGCCGGAGAAGGTCGTCGAGGAATTGTCTCCGCCGGCGGTCAAGGTCCCCGAGCCGAGCGTGATCGCACCTGCGCCAGCGATCGAACCGACCGTGTCGGTCACATCGTTCAGGTCAAACGTCGCACCGGTGTTCACCGTGACTGCCGTCGTGTCCGAAAGGCGACCCGATCCCGACAGCATGACCGTGCCCGTCGAAATCTGCGTCACACCGGTGTACGTGTTGGCCGCAGACAACGTGAGTGTTCCAGCCCCCGTCTTGGTCACCGAACCCGTGGACGTCGCAATTGCCCCTGAAATGGTCGACGATCCAACCGATTCCACCGTCAAACCGAACGTCCCCGACACCCCGCCCGACATCGTCAACGTCGAACCAGTATCAACCTGCACTTCTGCATTGGCGGTCAACGTCACCGCGCCGGACCACGTGTTCGAGCCCGAGGTGTTACGCAACGCGCCATTCGACGACACGCCGGTTCCGGCGAGATACAACGGCTCGGTGACTCCGGTGAGTCCACCTGAGACCGTTACTGCGGCACCGCTGGCAACCGTCGTATACGACGTCGACGACCCGCTGTCACCGAGGGCGGTGTTGTGTTGGACATCGACGATTCCCGTCGACACCGTGGTGAGACCCGTGAACGTGTTCGCTCCAGTCAGCGTCAACGTGCTGGAGCCCGTGTTCTTCTTCAATTCGCCGGCACCAGAAATCACACCCGTCAGCTTCTGGTCGGTATCCGATGCATACAGGAACGTTCCAGAGTCACCGATCGAGATGGTGTTTGCATAGGTCTTCGGCGTCCCACTTCCGAGCGAACCAGTTCCCGAAATCTTGATGGTTCCACCCAGATCGGCAATCGTCGTCGTGCCGGTGTAGGTACTTGCGCCAGACAAGGTGAGCATTCCAGCACCCTGCTTCGTGACGTTTCCGGCCCCGATCTCGAGACCGCCCGACACGACGATCGCTCCTGATCCGTCGAAGGTGAGGTTGTATTCCTGGGTGAATGCCGCACCGAAGTTCAACGTTCCGGAGTTGCTCTGTACTTCGACGTCATCGGTCAACGTGACCGTGCCACCAATCGTGTTGACACCGGATTCGTTCACCACCACTCCGCCGGCCGTGAATCCTGATCCGGCGATGCGAATGTTCTCTGGGAGGGTGATCCCACCCGAGATCGAGAGCATCGCACCGCTCGCGATCGTGGTGCTTTGGCCGAGCGTCGACGTACCGAGTGCATTCGTCTTGGCGACGCTCAACGTTCCGGCGGTAACCGTCGTGAGACCCGTATACGAGTTGTCGCTCGTACCCGACAGGGTCAGCGTGCTCACGCTCGAAGTCGACTTACGAACAGCGCCCGAACCCGTGATTGCTCCGGACAGGGTCTGGTTGGCCGAGGACCCGTAGGTCAGCGTCGTCGATGATCCGAGCGAGATTGCGCCTGCGTACGTTCCCGAACCGAAGCTTCCCGATCCCGAAATGGTGATGCCACCACCGGCGTCGGCGATCGTCGTGGATCCGGTGAACGTGCTCGTGCCCGAAAGCGTCAACGTACCGGCACCAGTCTTCGTCAATGTGCCGCTTCCAGTGGC
>RFNE01000059.1 GCA_009927375.1 Actinomycetota bacterium
ATCGCTGCGCATGATCGAAAACGATTCGAAGTTGCAGAGCGAGTCGATGATCGTGGCGGCGTGAGACCGTTCCGCTGAGGGAAGTGCGGCGATCTCGTCCGCAAAGTGATCGGCGATCTGGCGACGCAGGAGGACGCGAGCACGGCGCAACTCCTTGGCGATCACCGTGTTGCGATGTGCAAACACTCGTGACGCACGGCCGATGTTGCCGATCGAGGTAAAGAGCCGGACCCGCTGCTCGACGAAGTGCGCAATCTTGTCCTCGGTCGAGCCCCTGCTGAACGAGTCGATCGTGGCGTGCTTGCTCTCGCGTTCGAGCTGCACCGCGCACACCGTGCGGTAGAGGTCATCGAGGTCGTCGAAGTAGCGAAAGATCGATCGCTCCGACAACTTCGCGCGCTCGGCGATCGCCGCAGCCGAAACCTCGACGTGACCCTCGCGCAACAAGCGAGCAATGCATCCACGATCTCCGCCCGGTTGCGCTCACGGCGCAGCACGCGGCCGTCGGTTGAGGCGTCGACCGCCGAAAGGCTCATTGAGTGATCGAATCGAGCGTCGCGTGCAGCGTCATTGCATAGCTCTCGCCCGCATTCAGACCGGGGATCGCCGACACGGTTGCGTCCGCGGCTTCATCGCTGTCGACGAGGACGAACTGCACCGTGTCCCACTTGCGACCATCACCGATGATCGTGCCCTCGGCGGTCAGCCCCGTCGAACCGGGCATGGTCGAAAAGGCCGACGGTCGGTCGTCCGTCTGGCGAACGACCATCACGACGCGGCGGGTCTTCACCTCGGTGGGTCGCGGCCGATCATCGAGAGCGGGGTCGAGCGGACGACAGCACACGATGGTGGTGCGCTGCATGCCCGCCGCCTTGTGTTCGTGCTTCTCGGCAAAGTCCTTGCGCTCCTGCATCTCGATGAACGACTTGCGTGTCGCGTATCGCACGATGGCGATGCGATCCCAGTCCTCATCTCCGACGTGGTTCTTCACGACGTCTGCGACGAAGACGATGCTCGCGCCGATCTTGTTCAAGATGGAAGCGGGGTTGTAGCGATCATCTGCTTCACGACCACTGATCTTCGGTGCGTTCGTCGAGTCGTACTGGGCGACCTCGTGATACTTCATGAGGTTGACCATGTAGATCGGTCCGTCTTCTTCGGGGGGCCGAGTCGCGAGGTGCATCGCGTAGTCGAAGTCGATGCGACCGTACTTGTGCTTGAGCTTGGACTTTTCGCCGTCGGCCATGACATCCCCCAATGCGTGAACCAATGTTTTGACAGAGTGTATGACAATACCTAGAGTCTGTGCAAGGGGGCAGGGGTATGAGTCAGTACGAACCGTCGTTTTCGGGTGTCATCGCCGACACGTATCAAGAGTCGACGCCAGCGTGGCCACCACTTCCAGCAGGCCTCAACGGGGCGAACGTCATCACGATCGTGTTCGACGACATGGGGTTCGCACACCCGAGTTGCTTCGGCAGTGGAATCCCGACGCCGAACATCGATCGACTCGCCGGTTCCGGACTTCGCTACACGGGTTTCCACACCACGGCGTTGTGTTCACCATCGCGTGCATCGTTGCTCACCGGACGCAACCACCACTCGGTCGGTATGCGCGGTGTGTCGAATTGGAACACGGGATTTCCGAACATGCGCGGTGGCATCACGCCGGCCGCGGCGACGATGGCAGAGGTATTGCGTGAGCGTGGATATGCGACGCTCTGCGCTGGCAAGTGGCACCTTGCTCCGATGGAGGAGTGCACGGCTGCAGGTCCGCACACCAATTGGCCGCTACAGAAGGGCTTCGATCGTTTCTACGGCTTCTTGAACGGTGAGACCGACCAGTTCTATCCAGAGCTCACGCGCGACAACCAACACATCCTCCCGCCGCGGTCTCCCGAAGAGGGCTACCACCTGACCGAGGACCTCATCGATCAATCGACGACGTGGATACGCGATCTGCGTTCCGTGCGACCCGATCGACCGTTCTTCTTGTATCTCGCTTTCGGTGCGCAGCACGCCCCGCACCACGCTCCCGACTCTTACCTCGCCAAGTGGCGCGGCGCATTCGACGAGGGCTGGGACGTCCATCGCGAACGAGTCTTTGCGCGACAGAAAGAGATGGGCATCATCCCGAACGACACCACGCTTGCAATGCGCAATCCGGGCGTGCGACCGTGGGACGAACTCACTGCGAACGAAAAACTCTTCGCCTGCAGGCTGCAAGAGGCATTCGCTGCGATGCTTGACCACACCGATGCACAGATCGGTCGACTCCTCGCATTCCTCGACGAGATGCAGATCCGCGACAACACGATGATCGTGTTGCTCTCCGACAACGGCGCGAGTCGCGAGGGCGGACCGCAGGGCGTGATGGATGAGTGGAGC
>RFNE01000222.1 GCA_009927375.1 Actinomycetota bacterium
CCGCAAGATGATCCCGGTACTCGTCGACGCCGGCCATCGCGTGATCGCACCTGACCTCGTCGGGTTCGGCAAGAGCGACAAACCGACCGAGAAGAGTGACTACACCTATGCGCGTCACGTCAGCTGGATGGCAGAACTGCTTTTCGACCACCTCTCGATCCGCCACGCGACCTTCTTCGGCCAGGACTGGGGCGGCCTCGTCGGACTCCGCCTCGTGGCGAGTGCACCGGAGCGATTCGCTCGCCTCGTGCTCAGTAATACCGGACTGCCGACCGGCGAGCAGCCGCTCTCGGAGGCATTCATGGCGTGGCAAAGTTCTCGCAGGAGTCCCACAGTTCCCGATCGGCACGATCGTCAACGGCGGATCGGCGACCACGCTCCCCGACGACGTCGTCGCCGCCTACGACGCGCCGTTCCCGGACGACTCCTACAAGGCCGGTGCGCGCATCTTTCCGTCACTCGTCCCGACGTCGACGTCCGACCCCGCACACCGCGACAACCTCATTGCGTGGGATGTGCTGCGAAAGTTCGAACGTCCGGTTCTCTGTTGCTTCGGTGATCGTGACCCAGTGACCAAGGGTGGTGACGCCATCTTCACTCGCCTCATCCCTGGAGCAGCGGGACAACCTCACACCACGGTCGAAGGCGGTGGACACTTCATCCAGGAAGACAAGGGTGTCGAAGTCGCCACGATCATCGCCAACTTCATCGCCGCAACGCCGAGGAGCTGACCCATGGACATCACCCTGCTCGGCACCGGAAGTCCGCTCCCCGACCCACGGCGCGGCGGGCCGGCAACACTCGTGCGCACGAGCGGTCACCAGATCCTCGTCGATGCCGGTCGCGCGGTCGTCATGCGACTTGCTGGAGCAGGCACCTTGCCCGTGATGTTGAACGCGGTGTTGATCACGCACCTCCACAGCGACCACCTCACTGATCTCAACGACGTGATCACGACGCACTGGGTGATGAGCCAACAGCCGACGACGCTCACGATCTACGGCCCGCCCCGTACGAATGAAGTGGTGCAGGCGACGCTCGCTGCACTTGCACCCGACATCAGTTACCGACTCGCGCACCATCAAGACACCCTCACGTGGAAGCCACAAGTCGAGGTGATCGAGGTTGCCCCCGGTGATCAGTTCTCGATCGGTCCCGTGCAGGTGAAGGTCGCCGAAACACACCATCGCCCCGTCGAGCCAACCGTTGCATATCGCCTCGAGGACGACTCGGTGAGCGTTGTGCTCGGAGGAGACGGCATTCCGTGCGCGACGTTGGACGACCTCTGCCGCGGTGCGACCGCATACGTGCAGACGGTGCTACGCGATGACCTCGTGAAGCTCATCCCGAACAAGCGCTTCCTCGACATCCTCGACTACCACTCCACCGTCGAGCAGGCGGCGCAGACCGCGCAGCGAGCAGGCGTGTCGAAGTTGATCCTCACCACTACGTGCCGTCGATACAGCCGGGTCAGGAAGACGAATGGCGCGCCATCGCGGCGCGCCATTTCAGTGGTGAGATCGTCCTCGGGGACGACCTCACCACCACGTCAATCTGAGTCGCTGAACTAGCGGTGTGAGCCCTGGAACTCGGGGTATGCGAGCACGCCCATCTCGGCGATGTCGAGTCCGTCGAGCTCGTCTTGCGCCGATGAGCGAAGGCCCTTCTTCAGGACCTTCTTCTGGATCGCAAAGAACGCTGCCGAGAGCGCGCCGTTGACCACGAGGATCGTCACTCCGCCGAGCGCTTGCGCACCGAGCTGACCTGCATCGCCGTACAACAACCCCTTCACGCCCTCCACGCTCGAGCCGTTCCAGCCTGCACCGTAGGAACCGTTCGCAAAGATGCCGACGGACAGCACTCCGAGCAGACCACCCACGCCGTGCACGGAGATCGCCCCGACGGGATCGTCGATGCCGCGGCGTTCGAAGAAGTAGACCGCCTCGATCACGATGATCGCAGCGACGACGCCGATGACGGCCGCCGCCCACGGTGAGACGAATGCGCACGGCGCCGTGATCGCCACGAGACCCGCCAACATGCCGTTGGCCATCATGCCTGGATCTGGCTTACCGGTCTTGCGAGTGATGTAGAGCATCGCGGCAACCGCACCGAATGCTCCGGCGATCGCGGTGTTCGTCGCTGCAGTCGCAAACTGCACGTCGGTTGCAGCGAACGTGCTCGCGGCGTTGAAGCCGAACCATCCGAACAACAGAATGAACGTGCCGAGCATCGCCATCGGGATGTGGTGTCCGGCAATCGTGTTCGATGAACCATCCGCGTTGAACTTGCCGAGGCGCGGACCGATCGCAAGCGCTCCAGTGAGCGCGGCCACGCCGCCGACCATGTGCACGACTCCCGAGCCTGCGAAGTCGACATACCCCGCGCCGAGCGACATCGTGCTCCACGTCTTGGCGAGCCAGCCACCGCCCCAGGTCCACGCGGCGATCACTGGGTAGTAGATCGAACCGCAGAAGAAGCCCCAACCGACAAAGCTTCCCCCATCTCCAACGCTCGGCCATCGAACCGGTCGGGATCGTCGCGACGGTGTCCATGAACGCAACCATGTAGAGGAAGAATCCGAGCACGGCCGGCGTCATCGCGTCACCCGCGAGAGCCCAACCGCCCTTCCACGCGAACACCCAGTCGCCACTGCCGATCAAGGCGCCGCCAACCGGCGTGTCCATTCCGAATGCCGAGTACGAGAACCCGCCGAAGGCGAGCGCGAATCCGACGAAATAGAAGCCGACGAAGCCGAGACCGAAGATGGCAAAGTTCGTCGCCACCACGTGGGCCGCGTGCTTGGCACGACAGAACCCGGTCTCGACGAGGGCGAACCCCGCCTGCATGAACACCACGAGGGCGGCACCGATCACGATCCACAGCAAGCTGATCTGCTGCCCGAGAATCGTCACGGCATCTGCCGTGTCTGCGAATACTGACATGTTTCCTCCTTGTGCGACACCATCGCTGGCAGTCGCTGAACTGATCGATACGACGAGTCCGGAGGCCCCATTGCGCCCAAACGCGATACGAAACTAACGAAGCGATGTTTCAGGGGGCGTCTTGTCTGTGTTACGCGCAGATTATTCTTTGACACGGAAATGGCGACGAAACGCGCAAACACGAAACGCTCCGTTAACACGGTGGCGCTTCCACCGCTCGTTGCCGAACGCATCACGTGCACACTCTCCAAGTGGACCGGCGAGGTTGGCCGATGCCAATGGTGCGACACGTCCATCGACTCGCCTCGCCGTCGTACCTGGTGCTCGGACAAATGCGGCCGTGCCTGGCAACGCGAGCACATCTGGCGATTCGCCCGCTCGACGGCAAAGCGCCGTGCGAAATACCGCTGCACCCGCCCCGGATGCACGGCCGCACGGCGCGACTGCGAGGTCAACCACATCACTCCCCGAAACGGCGATGGGTACGGTCCTGGTTGCCATCATCACCTCTTGCCCGATGCGAGCGGCAATGGTGGTCTCGAGGTGCTCTGTCGTGCGCATCACGCCGAGATCACCAAGGCACAGGCAACGGCGCGTGCCGAGGCACGGCGAGCGGCCAAGTTGGCCAGTGAAACTACGCTCTAGCCGTGGCGTTTCGTGACGGCGATGGTTGGGTCTACTGCACCTGCGGACATCGTCACTGGGGTCTCCACGGCGCAGCAGGACTGCTGTTGATTCGTCTCGACATGAATGAGCCACACGTACTCCTCCAGCTGCGTGCCGCGTGGACTCATGGCGGCGGCACGTGGGCACTGCCGGGTGGCGCGCTCGATTCACACGAAGACTCGATCGCCGCGGCCAAGCGAGAAGCACAGGAAGAAGCCGGAATCGACCCGTCGAAGTTCCTCGTGCGTGATGTGTTCAGCGACGATCACGGTCCGTGGCGTTACGACACCGTGATCGCCCACGCTCAGGGCGAAATCGGCGCATTCGAGGCGAACGCCGAGTCCGATGACCTCCAGTGGGTGGCGCTCAGCAGCGTGGAGACCTTCGAACTCCACGCAGGGCTCGCCGGCGCGTGGCCACAACTGCACGAGCGGGTGCGCTCAACGTTGTAGATCGGGCGCTCCCACTACGGGAAGCCTCAGTAACATGGTCGAATGACGATCGAAGCAACCCAGACCAAGGCATACCTCGACGACCGCGCCCACGTATTTCACTCGTGGTCGGCCCAAGGCACGCTCAACCCCGTCGAGATCACCGGTGGTGAAGGTTCCTACTTCTGGGACTCGACCGGCAAGAAGTATCTCGACTTCTCCAGCCAGCTCGTCAACCTGAACATCGGACACCAGCATCCGAAACTGATCGCCGCGATCCAGGAGCAGGCCGCCAAGCTCTGCACCGTCGCACCGGCATTCGCCAACGACGCACGCAGCGAGGCTGCCCGACTCATCACCGAGCTCGCCCCTGGCGATTTGAACATGGTGTTCTTCACCAACGGAGGTGCCGAGGCAGCAGAGAATGCGGTGCGCATGTCGCGCCTGCACACCGGCCGTCACAAGATCCTCACGATGTATCGCTCGTACCACGGCTCCACCGCTGGCGCGATCGCTCTCACCGGTGACCCACGCCGCTGGCCGAACGAGACCGGCGCTTCGGGTGCCGTCAAGTTCTGGGGACCGTACGCATACCGCAGTGCGTTCCATTCGACGAACGAAAAGGAAGAGTGCGAGCGTGCACTGCAGCACCTCGAAGACGTGTTGATGGTCGAAGGCCCGCACACCGTCGCGATGATCGGCATGGAGACCGTCGTCGGCACCAACGGCATCCTCGTTCCGCCGGACGGCTACCTGAAGGGCGTGCGCGAGATCTGTGACCGCTACGGCATCGTCATGATGTGCGACGAGGTCATGGCCGGTTTCGGCCGTTGCGGTGAATGGTTCGCCGTCAACAAGTGGAACGTCACCCCAGACCTCATCTGTTTCGCCAAGGGCGTGAACTCGGGCTACGTCCCGCTTGGCGGCGTCATCATCAGCCAGAAGATCGCCGACTCCTTCAAGGATCGCGTGTACCCAGGCGGACTCACCTACAGCGGCCACCCCCTCGCATGTGCGGCTGCAGTCGCCTCGATCAACATCTTCAAGGAAGAAAAGATCATCGAGAACGCCCGCACGATCGGTGAAACGGTCATCAAGCCGGAACTCGCCAAGTTGAAGGACAAGCACCCCTCCGTCGGCGACGTCCGCGGTCTCGGAGTGTTCTGGGCCGTGGAGCTCGTGCGCGACCGTGCCACGCGCAAGCCGCTCGTGCCATTCAACGCCGCAGGCGCCGACAACAAGCCGATGCTCGACTTCGCCGCAGCCTGCAAGAAGAACGGTCTGTGGCCGTTCACGCACTTCAACCGCACCCACGTCGCACCACCGTGCACCGTGAACGCTGACGAGATCCGCGAGGGAATCGCCATCCTCGACGAGGCGCTGACGGTCGCAGACTCGTACTACGAAGGAAAGTGACGACTACGTGCGGGCGATGACCCGCACGTCACCAACTCGTTGCCCGTGACCAAACACGGGTGAGGAAAACGCCGCGGGGTTGACCCCTGCGACGTCCACACCGAGACGCTCGAGCGCCCACTTCATCAGTGGCGGACGTGCGCGGTTCGCACCATCCGCAACCTTCAACGCGACGGCGCGTCCATCCGCTAGTCCGACCGCGAACACTCCCTCTGCTCCGTCTTTGGCAACGAGACCGCTCACACCCTCCATCAGCAAGGTGACGTCGCGAGTGGGCCCTCCCACCATCTTCGGGTTGGCTCGCATCGCATCCCCAACGACTCGCGCGGGTGAACCCTCGGGCGCGGTCGCGGCGAGTCGGAACGCCCGTGCAAGACCGACCAACGAAATTGCGTGAGCCGGCGCTCCGCAACCATCGACGGCGATGTGCGCAGCCTCCTCTCCCGTCATCTCGGGCACCATCTCGGTGATCCGACGCTGGAGTGGATGGTCGACGTGGAGGTAACTCGCATCGTGCGCCCAGCCATTGTGGACGCACGTCGCGAGCATGCCGGAGTGCTTCCCCGAGCAATTCATCTGCAATGGTGACTTTGCCAAGCCCGATGCGATGGCGGCGTGTGCCGCATCGTCATCGAGTGGATAGTCGGCGGTGTTTGCAAGCGCACCTTCGGTGAGATTCGCTGAAGCGAGAATCTCTCGCGCCCCGGCAAGGTGCTCGGCCCGACCGTCATGACTCGCGCACACCAACGCGAGCAACCGTGATGGGAGCTTCAGGCCGCTCGCGACCATCGCGGTCGCTTGGATCGGCTTGGTCGATGACCGCGGAAAGATTGGAAGGCTCGGATCACCCGCCGCGAACGCGATCGATCCGTCCGGATTGAGCGCCACGACTGCACCGTGGTGAATGGACTCGTCGCGGCCACTGCGCGTCGTCACCGCAAGCTCGACGAATCCCCCGGAGAGGATCGACTCGCTCACGACACCGCTTCGGTCAGCATCGCCATGAAGCGCTCGTGATCACCCTTCGTGACCACCAAAGCGTTCGGCTCGCGATGCGTCACACCGAGCGTGTCCATGACCACCATTCCCCGCGCAGGACCATCTGCGGTCACCGCCTCGAGATACATCTCGCGGGTCGAGATCGCAATCGATGAATCGATTGCATACGCCATCGCGATCGGATCGGGAAGGTCGAATCCCGGAACTTTGGTCTCTGTCGCGCAGAATTCCGCGACGGCACGCTGGATGTCAATCGCGAATTCGGCAAGCGGTGTGCCGATGGCGCGAATTCGCGCGGACTCTTCCGGCCTGATGCACGCATCGAAGCGGGAGATGTCCCAGCCGACGAACTCGAGGTTCATGCCACTGCGCAAAACGACGTCGACGGCTTCTGGATCGACCCACATGTTGAACTCCGCAACAGGCGTCACGTTGCCGATGTGGTCGGAGACCGCGCCCATCACCACACACCGCTTGATGTGACGCACGATCGTCGGATCCTTTTGGACGCGAGTGCAACATTGGTGAGCGGACCGAGCGTGACGAGCTCGAGTGCGCCAGAGTGCGCGTGGGCGGCATCGATGAGTGCATCGACGGCTGAACCGGCATCAGGTTTACGACCCGTCAACGCAAGGCCGATGTCCCCCATGCCGTCGTTGCCGTGAACATTTTGTGCCGTGCCAAGTGGACGGGACAAGGGCGCTGCTGCACCTGCGTAGATCGGGGCGTTTGAACCACACATCTCGCGCGTATACAACGCGTTCTGAATCCCCATCTCGAGTGGCACGTTGCCTGCGACGATTCCGATCCCTACCACGGAAATTCCAGGATGGCGAAGTGCAATGACGAGCGCGACGGCGTCGTCGCTTGCAGTATCGGTGTCGATGTAAAAGGTACGCATCCCGAGCAATCACCGTAACACCCGTAGTATTGCCGCATGGGCAGACGCCGTACGGTTCGCGAGGAGATCGCTGAACTCGAACGCGGTGGAACACTGAATGCTCAGCAAGCGTCCGCACTTCGCGACGCACCACGCTGGTCAATCGAAGCAAACGAACTGTTTGCATACCTCGGTGGTCTCATCG
>RFNE01000197.1 GCA_009927375.1 Actinomycetota bacterium
TTCGTCGAGCACCTCTGGTCCGACCAGGTCCGCGGCGGGTCCGACGAGTGCGGTGCGACCGACGGCTTCCATCAGCGCGGCCACGTTGTTGTCGATGTCCGAGCGCTTGTTGAGCCATGCGTCCGTGATGGCCTTCATCAATTGAATGAACGTCGGCTTGGGGAAGTACGTACCGCCGTAGAAGGGTTCGCCGCTCGGAGTCAGGAACACGGTCATCGGCCAACCACCGCGCCCCGTCATCGCCTGAACGGCATCCATGTAGATCGCGTCGATGTCGGGGCGCTCCTCGCGATCGACCTTGACGTTGACGAAGAGCGAGTTCATGATCGAGGCGGTCTCGGCGTCCTCGAAGCATTCGTGGGCCATCACGTGGCACCAGTGGCACGCTGAATAGCCGACAGACAGCAAGACGGGAACATTGCGCCGCTCGGCTTCAGCAAACGCATCGGCGCCCCACGCATACCAATCCACGGGATTGTCCTTGTGCTGGCGCAGATATGGGGAGGTCTCTGCCCCGAGTCGATTCGTCACGGCACCGTGTCTAGTTGGTCGAGACGTCGAAGGTCATGGCGAGCGCGGGGAATGGGCTCTTGGCCGCGATCGACACTTTGATGCGGCAGGTTCCCGGTGTGAAGGCGACGACCGTGAGATTGCGAATCGAGCAGTTCCCGCTGAGCAGACGAATCGAACGGGCGCCGGTGGATGGGCTGCCGAGCAAGGTCGAGAGCTTGGCTGGCGCGCCGACCGTCAACTTTGCGTCTCGCGACCAGATGGCGATGACTTTGCCCAGTGTTGCCGAGAACCGCGCTTGGCCATTGATCGTTGCGCCGACACGCAACGTCTTGCGCATGTCGGTGGACGTCACCTTGTACGCGGCCGTCGTTGCTCCACTGATCGGTGTGCAGTCAGCGGGGACTGCCGTCGAATCGGTGCCGATCTGTTGACATCGATACCACTGGACGGTCGACGGACTACTTGCGGAGAGCGCGGTCAGTGTCGTGCCGACACGTGCAAGCCCATTGATCGAGATTGCGGCCGTCGATGGGTATCGGGCATTCAGAATCGCGAACGCTCCGGGCACGTTCAGGCGGCCCGCGCCGTATGTCGCGTCGCGACCGGGTGCGCCGATGTCGACGGCGCTCAAGATCAACATCTCGCGGACTTCCGCGGGAGTCAACTGCGGTCGTGCGGAGAACAACAGTGCGGCCGCGCCACTCACGAAGGCTGCTGACATCGACGTCCCGCTCTGCAGGTTGTACTCACCTTTAGCGGTGGACAAGATGCGCACTCCGGGTGCTGCGATATCGATGTAGTCACCTCGTTGCGCAAACGCTGGCGACTGATCGTCGGGGTCTACCGACGTGACAGCGATCGTCGCATCGTACGATGCGGGCCACTTTGGTGTACTGAGTGAGCCGCCGTTGCCGGCCGCAGCGACGACGAGCGCTCCCTTGGATATCGCATAGTCGATTGCCTGGGTGACCGCGCTGCTCTCCGTCGCGCCACCGAGCGAAAGGTTGACGACGCGCGCGCCTCGATCTGCAGCCAGGCGGATTCCGCGGGCAACGTCTCGAGAGTCACCGGAGCCGTTCGCATCGAGCACTCGAATCGGAAGGATGCGAGCAGCAGGTGCCACGCCCGCGACGCCGAGCGCGTTGTCGGCGAGTGCTGCAACGATTCCCGACACGTGCGTGCCGTGGCCTTCGTTGTCGACGTCGGTTGCGTCGGTTTGTTCGACGCCGCCAGAGATCGCTACGCCCGGGTCGATGTTTGCGTCAAGGTCGGGATGAGGACCCGTACCACTATCGACGATTGCGACGATCACTCCCGCACCACGCGTTGTCGACCACACCGCCATTGCGCCGGTGGAGGACAGTCCCCATTGCTGAGAGTTGTAGGTGTCGTTCGTCGCCGCACTCGCTGGGGCGACGACGCCAACAACGGCGATGATGCTTGCGATCGATGCAACGAGGCAACGCCGCACAACCGTGAGCGAAATCTTCAATGCTCAGACACCCATGGCGTGGAATCCGCCGTCGACGTGGACGATCTCGCCCGTGGTCGCGGGGAACCAATCAGACAGCATCGCCACGCATGACTTGGCAACAGCGCTCGAGTCGGTGACGTTCCATCCGAGAGGCGCGCGATCGCCCCACACGTCTTCGAACGTCGAGAAGCCTGGAATCGACTTTGCCGCCATCGTCTTGACCGGACCTGCTGCGATCAGATTGCAGCGAATCTGTTTGGAACCGAGTTCCTTGGCGAGGTAACGATTGGTTGCCTCGAGTGCAGCCTTGGCTACTCCCATCCAGTTGTATGCGGGCCACGCGACCGTGTTGTCGAAATCGAGTCCGACGAATGCGCCACCGTCTGTCATGAGTGGCACGAAGCTTCGGCCAGCGTCTTCAGTGAATATGCAGAGATCTCCATCGCGACGGACACGTCAGACCACTGGGCCGCCATGAAGTCGTCGCCGAGGCACGACGCGGGCGCAAAACCGATCGAATGGAGCACGCCGTCAACCCGACCGAGGTGTGACTTGGCTGCCTCCCGGGCCGAGACGATGTGGTCGGCCACGGTGACGTCGAACTCGACGACCTGAGCGGGGGAGTCGAGCTTGCGGGCGGTGCGCTCGGTGATCGACAGGCCCCGACCCGCGCCCGTCAGGAGAACCGTCGCGCCCTCACGTTGGGCGAGTTGGGCGACTCCGAAGGCGAGCGAGGCCTCCGTCAAGACGCCGGTGACCACGATGTTCTTGCCTGCCAGGATTCCCATGTCCTTGACGGTACTTGCCCGCACGGGTTTGTGTAAGGCTCACGGTATGCGTATTGGCATCATTGGCGGAACCGGGCCTGCCGGAAGTGGACTTGCCCTGCGACTCAACGTCGCGGGCTACGAGGTGGTCGTCGGTTCACGGTCGAAGGATCGCGCCGAGGAAAAGATCGCCGAGCTCCTCGCAGCGTGGCCCGATCGTGGACTCACCCTCGAGGCCGGTGACAATGCGGACGCGGCGGCATGCGATCTCGTTGTCGTCGCTACGCCTTGGGACTCGACCGCCACGATCGTGAGCGAACACGCAGCTGCGCTTCGCGGCAAGATCGTCGTGACGATGGCAAACGCACTCGTCAAGGTCGGCAAAGAATTCCATCCGCTCGTGCCGCCGCGCGGCAGCATCGCCGCGCACGTGCAGGCGTCCATTCCCGCAAGTCGTGTCGTTGCCGCCATGCAACATCTCCCCGCCAAGGAGCTCGGCAACTTGAACCATCACGTCGACAGCGACGTATTGATCTGTTCGGACTATCCCGAGGCGATCGAAGTGGTGAGCGACATCGTCGCGCACATTCCCGGGTGTCGACCACTGAACACCGGTGCACTGTCGAACGCGCTCGCGCTCGAGGCGTTCACTGCGGTGCTGTTGCAGCTCAACGTGCGGTACAAGACGCGCGTCGCGCCGAGGCTGACGGGAATTCCCGACGTGGATCCCGTGAGCGGTCGGTCCAACGTGTGGCGGCCGTGAAGCTCTACGACACCGCGCGACGCGCCGTCGTCGACTTCGCTCCAGGACCAGAAGTGTTGATGTACACCTGCGGCATCACGCCGTACGACGCGACGCATCTCGGTCATGCCTTCACGTTCATCTCGTATGACGTGTTGATGCGTCGACTCATCGACAAGGGGCACACGGTCAAGTGCGTACGCAACGTCACCGACGTCGATGATCCGTTGTTCGCCAAGGCGCGAGAGCTTGGCGTGCACTACCTGGACCTTGCCGCAGGGGAAGAGGCGCGCTTCGAAGCTGACATGAAGGCACTCAATGCGCTCGAGGTCTACAGCACGCCACGTGCATCGTCAGCAATCTCCGACATCCGCGGCTTCATCGGGATGGTGATCGATCGTGGTTTTGCCTACGAATCGGGGGGATCGGTGTACTTCGACGTGTCGAAGTTCCCGCAATTCGGATCGGTGTCGCACTACGACGAGGCAACGATGATCGCCTTCGCCAAGGAGCGTGGTGGCAACGTCGAGGATCCGAACAAGCGCAATCCACTCGACTTCGTCCTCTGGCATCCGTCGCTTCCGGACGAGCCGTCGTGGGACACCTTGTGGGGGGCGGGCCGACCGGGCTGGCACATCGAATGTTCAGCGCTCGCGCTCCGTGAACTCGGCACCACGATCGACTTGCACGGCGGAGGAAGCGATCTCATCTTCCCGCACCACGAATGCGAGCGAGCACAGTCCGAGGCCGCCACAGGCGTTCCGTTCGCCCGCCACTGGATGCACGTCGCAATGGTCTCCATGGACGGCCACAAGATGTCCAAGTCGCGCGGCAATCTCGTCTTCGTCGACAAACTTCGTACCATGCACGACCCGCGGGCGATCCGTCTCGGGCTGATCGAACACCACTATCGGGTTGAATGGGAATGGGACGACGATCTGATGGCACGAAACGAACGACGACTCTCGGCGTGGTGCTCCGCCGCTTCCTCTACTGACGAGTCGCTTCTGGGTGAAGTTCGTGTCGCGCTCGATGAGGATCTCGACACTCCTCGCGCCGTCTCGCTGATTGATGAGGCCGCGTCGCGCGGAGTGGGTGTTCGAGGGAGTGCAGAACTGCTCGGGGTGCAGATGACATGAACGCTTCCGCGTACGAGGGTGCAACCCAGTTGCAGGCTCGCGCGCGAAAGGTCGTGCGTCCGATCGCCAACAAGTTGTGGAAGTTCGAGCTCGTCGGGTTCGATCGTCTGCCGACTTCGGGTCCCGCGATCCTGTGTGCCAACCACATCAGCTTCTTGGATTCTGCGTTCTTGATGATCCAAGTTCCGCGCAACATTTCCTTCGTTGGAAAGAGCGAGTACATGGATTCGTGGAAGACGCGATATCTGTTTCCGGCTCTGGGGATGATTCCGATCGATCGCTCGGGTGGTGAGAAGTCGCAGGAGGCATTGCAGTCCGCGGAGGGAGTCCTCCGGCGGGGAGAGTTGTTCGGCATCTTTCCGGAGGGCACACGCAGTCGCGACGGGATGTTGTATCGCGGAAAGACCGGCGCGGCTCGATTGGCGATGAAGGTGAATTGTCCGATCTTTCCGGTGGGGATCACGGGGACGGCAGAGATTCAGCCACCTGATGCGGCACTCCGAAGTTGGGTGGAAGGGTGCGCATCGAGATTGCTCGACCGATCCTGCCCGAGCGATATGCGTCACGACACGACGACCACCTGGTGTTGCGCGAGATGATCGACGAGGTGATGTTCGAGATTCGCTCCATGACCGGTCAGGAATACCGCAACGTCTACGCGAGCAAAGGGTCGTCTCCCTCGCCGCGTCCGTTGGAGTCGGCAAATCAAGGGAATTCGGACTCCTCACAAACCTAGAATTGACGCAATGAGCGCTCCAGCCATCGACGTCACGCTGCCAGACGGCTCCGCGCGAAGCGTGCCTGCGTCGTCGACTGCGCTCGACCTTGCCCAATCGATCGGCTCACGTCTCGCCAAAGCTGCCGTCGCGGCGGTGATCGGCGGGGAGGAGCGCGATCTGTCGAGCCCACTTTCCCAGGGGGACCGCGTCGCAATCGTCACCGCGGACAGTGATGCGGGTCGACATGTCTTGCGCCATTCCACCGCACACGTACTTGCTCAGGCCGTCGTTCAGTTGTTCCCCGGCGCAAAGTTCACGATTGGCCCAGCGATCGAGGATGGTTTCTACTACGACTTCGACTTGCCGGGTGGGAAAACCTTCTCCGACGACGACCTGCAGGCGATCGAAGCCAAGATGCGCGAGATCGTCAAGGCCGACCAGCCGTTCGTGCGCGCAGAAATGAGCGTGAAGGAAGCGCTCGCACTGTTTTCCGATCAGCCGTACAAGTGCGAGATCATCCAGCGCGTCACCTCCGGTGCGAGTGACGGCGCCGACGCAGGCGAAGTTGGCGGCGGTGATTCCGTGAGCGTGTATCGCAACACGGATTCCTTCGTCGATCTCTGTCGCGGTCCACACGTTCCTTCGACGGGACGACTTGGACACTTCGCTTTGATGAAGGTTGCCGGCGCATATTGGCGCGGTAACGAGAAGGGTCCGATGCTGCAGCGCATCTATGGAACCGCCTGGGAGTCGAAGGCGGCCCTCGAAGAGCACCTCACCAGGCTCGCCGAGGCTGAGAAGCGCGACCATCGCAAGCTTGCCGTCGAGATGGACCTCCTGTCGTTTCCGGCCGAACTCGGTGGCGGACTTGCGGTGTGGCACCCGAAGGGTGCGATCGTGCGCAAATTGATGGAGGACTACAGCAGGCACCGTCATCAGACCGGTGGTTACCAGTTCGTCTTCACTCCACACATCGCGAACGCGAACTTGTTCGAGACATCGGGCCACTTGCACTTCTACAAGGACGGCATGTATCCGCCGATGGAGATGGACAACGGCACGTACTACCCGAAGCCGATGAACTGTCCGATGCACTGTCTCATCTATCGCGATCGTCAGCGCAGCTATCGGGAGTTACCACTGCGACTGTTCGAGCTCGGGACCGTGTATCGCTACGAGCGCGCCGGCACCTTGCACGGCTTGTTGCGCATCCGTGGATTCACTCAGGACGACAGCCACATCTTCTGCGCCGAGGAACAGATGGCCGACGAGATCACGTCGTTGCTCGACTTCGTGCTGTCGGTGCTGCGCCAGTTCGGATTCGAGGACTTCGAGTTCAAGTTGTCGACACGCGACCCGGACAAGTCCGTCGGCAGCGACGAGATCTGGGAGAAGGCGACTGCGGCGCTCATCGACGCCTTGCAGCGGCACAACGTGGAGTACTCGGTGAAGGAGGGCGACGCGGCGTTCTATGGCCCGAAGATCGACATCGACGTGCGCGACGCGATCGGCCGTAAGTGGCAGCTGAGCACCATTCAATGTGACTTCAACCTGCCGGAACGGTTCGGTCTCGAGTACATCGGATCGGACAACGCCCGCCACCGACCGATCATGTTGCACCGAGCGCTCTTCGGTTCCGTCGAGCGCTTCTTTGGTGTGTTGCTGGAACACTACGGTGGCGCATTCCCGACGTGGCTTGCCCCAGTGCAGGTGCGCGTGTTGCCAGTGACCACCGCGCACGAGGACTACGCACAAGCGCTCGTCAACGAGTTGCGCGCGGAGGGCTTCCGTGTCGACATGGTTGCAGCCGACGAACAGCTCGGCAAGCGAATTCGCAGCGCCAAGCTCGAGCGGCTGCCCTACGTGCTCGTGGTCGGTGACGACGACGTTGCGAACGCGACCGTTGGTGTGAACCCGCGGGGTGGGGACGTCGTGCGCGGCGTGAAGTTCGATGCGTTCATGAACGATCTTCGATCCGAGACCAAGGGCGTCCTGCCGCAGGGTCTGTCGTCGTGACGCTCGAACACATCTGGAACGGGTGGCGCGCGAAGTACGTGCAACGCGATTCGCACGCGCAGCGGACCGATGTCTCGGTGTTCACGGAGATCCTCCAGTCGGGATTGAGCGACGAGGAGTGCTTCATCGTTCATCGGGGCAAGGAGTGCTTCGTCATCTTGAACGCATTCCCGTATTCGCCGGGTCACCTCCTCGTGCTTCCGTATCGCGAGGTGAGCGACGTCGAGGCATTGACGGCATCCGAGCACGCCGAATTGTTCGCTCTCGTCACGACCGGAATTCAGGTGCTGAAGGCCGAATACAAGCCGCAGGGGATCAACGTCGGGATCAACCTTGGTGCGGTTGCCGGTGGCAGCGTTGCCAACATCTACATGTGCACATCGTGCCGCGATGGGGAGGAGACACCAACTTCATGGTGACGGTGGCGATGACGAAGATCCTCCCCGAGGCACTCGACGTCACCGCGTCGCGAGTTCGTGCTCGTTGGGCGCAGGTGGGGAGTGCTCGATGAGCGGCGACGAAATCCGCGATTCACTTCCGGAAGATCTCGACGTTTCAGCCTTCGTCGGTCCATATCAATTCCCCGACAACTCACGTCGGCGCATCCCCGCGATCATCTATGCGGTCGTTGCGATTGTGTTGTTCGTTCTGTGGCTGACTTCGCGCAACTCGGGTTCCGGGCTCGTCAATGACGGCATGTTGTATGCAGCGATCGGTCTCGGACTCTTCGCAGCATTCGTTTCGAGTTCTGCGTGGAAGATGGGAGTGAACGAACGTGATGCGCTGGTACGTGCGTCACAGGCTGTCGAGTTTCCGGTCGGACACGCGTCGGCGCAGCAGGTGTGGCGCGGACTTCGTAGCAGGCCGACGTGGCGCGTGCTGTGTTACAGCGCAGAGGAACCGCCACTGAAGCGCGGGCTCGTGCTCGTCGATGCGGTTGATGGTGCGATCGTGGAGTGCCTCGTGGAGGCAAACCCCGACACCGACGATTCAGTAGGCTGAACTCGATGTTTGACGGTCGCTTTCGCGTCCAGGTGGAAAAGGTCGTGCGTCCCGTCGGAGAGACGCTCCGCAAGACCGGACTTTCGCCCGACCACTTGACGCTCCTCGGCATGCTGGTCGCCGTCGCCGCCGCGGTGTCGATCGGTGCCGGTGCTTTGCAGCTCGGCTTGTTTCTCGTGATCTGTTCGGCGTTACCCGATTTGCTCGATGGCGCGCTTGCGAAGGCCTCGAATTCGGCGAGTCAGCGAGGGGCGTTCTTCGACTCCGTCGTCGACCGTGTCACCGATGCGTTGCTGTTCGGTGGCGTGGCATGGTTCTTCGCGACGACCAAAGATCCCGGTTGTCGCTCGTTCCGTTCGCGATCATGGGCGTGTCGATGCTGATTTCCTACGAACGCGCCAAGGCCGAATCACTCGGGCTGAACGCCAAGGGTGGGTTGATGGAGCGCGCGGAGCGCATCATCGTGCTCTGCGTCGGGTTGTTGTTCGAGTCGCTGATCGTGTGGATCATGGTGGCGATGCTGGTCCTCGTCACGATGACCGCCTTGCAGCGGTTCGTGAAGGTGTGGCGCCAAGCTGCCGTGGCCCCGATCGTTGCCGAGCGCATCGAAGTTCGGCGCAGTCGGCGTGCGTCGCGTCGTGCGCGACGAGACGACTATCGCGCTCGATTCGCGCGGCGCAAGCGACTGTCGTAGTCGACGGCCGTCGTGAACGACGCACGTCGCAGTGGCAACGACGCACTGACTACCGCCGGT
>RFNE01000238.1 GCA_009927375.1 Actinomycetota bacterium
CCGTCTTCGACGTGATGAGCGGCGCCGTGGTCGTTGTTTCGTGAACCGCGCGTGTTAGGGATGCCTAGTAGGCGTTAGGCATCCTTCATTGTTGACTTAGCACCAATTCAGCGTTCGTGATGGTGTTCGTCACACGTCGACGAAATGCGCCATCGGCTTGAGGATGAACGTACCGAACTCGGCATTCATCGTCTGATCCGCAAACTCTTCTTTCTACGGTGGATTGAGAGACGAAGAGGAGTCATTCATGAACACCGCAAGTGCCGACAAGGAAACGTTCTTCACCAAGATGGCTCTTGGCCTGATGCTTGCTGCGATCACGGTCTCGTCTCTCGTCCTCGGCGTCGTCGCGGTCGTTGCGATGAACGACGGGTCTGAGAGCGCGGCTGGAGCAACTGGTGGAGCGACGGTCGTTCAGGTCCACCTCACGGAGTTCGCGATCAGCATGGTCCCCGACACGGTGCCGCCTGGGGACGTCGTGTTCCAAGTGATGAATCACGGCTCGGTCGAGCACAACTTTTCGCTTCCCTCGCTCAACGCAAAGACTGCGATGCTCAAGCCTGGCGCCGGCGAAGATCTCACCGTCAGCGGGCTCGAGGCTGGTGACGTCGGAGTGTTGTGCGAGGTTCCCGGTCACGATGCAGCGGGCATGAAGGGCACATTGCATGTCGTCGACGGGGCCATTGCGGCTAGTGCAAGTGGCGATTCGTCGAGTGGGTCGACAATGGCCTGGCAGCAAATGGACAAGATGATGGCCGATGTCGCACTCAAGTTCCCGGCAAAAACCCAAGGAACGGGCAACGAGGAGCTCGAGTACACGATGTCGGCCGACGGATACAAGGTGTTCAACTTGGTTGCCAAGGTCATCCCCTGGGAAGTCGAGCCGGGCAAGTTCGTCGATGGTTGGTCGTACAACGGTCTCATTCCAGGACCGGTCATTCACGTCAACGTCGGTGACAAAGTCCGCATGGTGTTGAAGAACGAGCTTCCAGAGTCCACGTCATTGCACCTGCACGGCATCCGCGTGCCGAACGCAATGGATGGCGTTGATCCCTACACCCAGAAGCCGATCATCCCGGGAGGTGAGTTCACGTATGAATTCACTGCGCTCGAGCCCTCGGTCGGCATGTACCACTCACATCATGACGCTCAGGTCCAAGTCCCGAATGGCCTCGCCGGCGCATTGATCATCGGCGACTGGAAGACGCTTGCGATGAGTGCTGCTCGTGGCCGCGTGAAGGACACCGACGGCATTGCCGAACAGGAAAACATGATGGTGTTGAACGATTCCGGCACGATCGGGCTGTCGCTCAACGGCAAATCGTTCCCTGCGACGACACCATTTGCCCTGAAAGTCGGGGAGTCGATGGTCGTGCACTACTTCAACGAAGGCAACATGACGCACCCGATGCACCTGCACCAACCGTCGGGTCTCGTCGTGGCCCATGACGGCAAGCTTCTCGAGACTCCCTTCTGGGCCGACACGTTGAACGTGGCGCCAGGTGAGCGTTGGACGGTCGTCTACACGGCGCTCGATGCCGGAGTATGGGCGTGGCATTGTCACATCCTCACGCACGCAGAAACGCCCGAGGGAATGCGGTACATGGTGACTGCGCTCATCGTTTCCTAGGTCGCGACGTCGTCGCGAGAATGTCGCTACGGTGAAGTTCGTCGCGCGTCATCGAGGAGGACAAATGTCGCTGTGGAAGTTTCATCCACACGTTCGCACCGGTCAGCGTCTCACCAGGGGTGAGCGTGCCGCGGATCGCATGCGCAACGGGATGGGGTCGTGGCCGTTCGTCTTCGGTGCGCTCGTCTTCCTCGCGATTTGGATGGCGTTCAACAGGGACGTGGGCTTCGATCCCTATCCGTTCATCCTGCTCAATCTGGTGCTGTCATGTATCGCTGCGCTGCAGGGAGCGATTTTGTTGATTGCCGCCAAGCGTGCTGATCAGATCTCTGCCGAACTCGCAGTGCACACGTTCGAGATCGACAAGGAGAACTTGGAGCTCACTCGACTCATTCACGACCTCACCGTGAAAGTTGAGCAACTCACACGGGAAATTCACGCGCATATGGGGGCGGAGGGCCAAGTTCAGAAGTAGGTTGCCTCTGCCGACTCGTTGTATTGACTGCGGGTGCCGTCCTTCTGCGATGATGGGGCATGGCTCTCCATAAACAAACCGCGGACCTGCTTGCCTTTCTTGCCTCGTTGGGTAACCCGCCACTTTCACAACAGACGGTAAGCCAGGCTCGGGCCGGATATGCCGCGATGCGCGTCGCCTCCACAGTGGAGCTTCCAGAAATCCGTGACGTTGATGCGGGTGGTGTGCCTGCCCGCTTGTATCGCCCAACCAAGGATGTGACTGGCTTGTGCGTGTTCTTCCACGGCGGGGGATTCGTGATTGGTGACCTCGACTCGCACGATGACGTGTGTCGCAAGCTTGCGGTGGCCTCGGGCCATGCGGTGCTCGCGGTTGACTACCGCCTCGCACCAGAGCACCGATTTCCCGCAGCCGTGGAGGATGCGATCTCGGCGACGAAGTGGGCACACGATCACGCACGCGAGTTGGGTGTCGATTCAACCCGAATGGCGGTCGCTGGCGACTCGGCGGGTGGCAATCTCGCAGCTGTCGTCGCGCTCTTCAGCGGTGTCGCGCTGAAGTTCCAGTTGTTGGTCTATCCAGTGACCGATGGACATTCGACGACACAGAGCTACTTCGACAACGCAAACGGATACTTCTTGACTGCAGACTCGATGCGTTGGTTCTTCGAGCACTACACCGGGGGTGATCGTTCGACCATCAGCGATCCGCGATTGTCGCCACTGCTCGCGAGTGATGAGCACCTTGCCGCCACGCCTCCCGCAGCTGTCATCACTGCGGAGTACGACCCGCTGCGTGACGAGGGCGAGCAGTATGCGACACGACTTGCTGCACTCGGTGTTCCAACGTCGCTGACGAGATTTCACGGGCAGATACACGCCTTCTTTTCGATGTCCGAGATGCTCGATGACGGTGCTGCGGCAGTCGCACTTGCGGGCGCACACCTCGCCAAACACTTGAAGGCGAACTGACTTGGTCGGGAAACCGGCGACCCCACATACGAAGTCGGCGAATTCTCCGATAGTCGTGTCTTTGACCCGCTCGACCTCGAGCGCGTTCGGCGCGGGCACATCGGGTCGCTCGAATCTGCGATCGTCGATGCGGATGGTCGATTCGTCTACGACGCGGCGCGACACGAATTCCTGCGCGACGGTCGTAGCGCGCCAGACACCGTCAACCCGCATCTGTGGCGCCATGCGACGCTGAACGCACACCACGGATTGTTCGAGGTGTGCGACGGCGTCTGGCAGGTGCGTGGGTACGACATCTCCAACATCACGTTCATTCGAGGCGAAAGTGGCTGGATCGTCGTCGACCCACTCACGACGACCGCGACCGCCCGTGCATCGTATGAGTTGATCACCCACCACCTGGGTCACCGACCGGTTGTCTCGGTCATCTATACGCACTCTCACGCCGATCACTTCGGCGGAGTATTCGGCGTCACGAGTGACGAAGAGGTCCGCGCTGGCCGCTGCTCGGTGATCGCGCCCGAGGGATTCCTCGCCGAGACGATCGGAGAAAACATCATCGCTGGACCAGCGATGGCGCGCCGGGCGACGTATCAGTTCGGACCCTTCCTCGACCCAGACCCGACCGGTCATGTCGACTGCGGGCTCGGGACGTCGATCCCGATCGGCGCACCGGGATTGATTGCGCCAACGATCGAGATTCACCGAACGGGTGAGGAGATGGTCGTCGACGGAGTGCGGATCGTGTTCCAGTTGACGCCAGAGACCGAGGCGCCGGCGGAGATGAACTTCTTCTTTCCCGACTTCGGGGCATTGTGCATGGCGGAGAACTGTTCGCACACGATGCACAACCTCGTACCGATTCGAGGTGCGCTCGTGCGCAATTCATTGCGCTGGTCGAATACATCAACGAGGCGATCGAAATGTTCGCCGACTCGACAACGATCCTCTTCGCCTCGCACAACTGGCCCCGGTGGGGAGCGGCCGACGTGCGCGAGTATCTGACGCTGCAGCGGGACCTCTATCGATACATCCACGACCAGACCATGCGGCATGCGAACAAGGGTCTCGTGGCGACGGAGATCGCGGAGTTGATGTCGTTACCCCCAGAATTCCTCGCCCAAGAACACACACGCGGCTTCTATGGCGATCTCGTGCACAACGTGAAGGCGGTCTATCAGCGATATCTCAGCTGGTATGACGCGAACCCGGCGAATCTCCACAAATACCCGCCGAGCGAGGTCGGGAAGCGCTACGTCGAGTTGGCAGGCGGGATGGAGGCGTTGCTCGACCACGCTCAGCGGGCGTTCGATGACGGCGACTATCGGTGGGTTGCAGAGCTCGTCAACCACGCAGTCTTTGCCGATCCAACGAACGAGCGTGCGCGTCACTTGCAGGCCGATGCGCTCGAGCAACTCGGGTATCAGTCCGAGTCATCCACGTTCCGCAATGCCTACCTGATGGGCACGAAGGAATTGCGAGAAGGGCCGCCTCGATTGACGCAGGGTGCACGGCGCGCAC
The DNA here is from genome assembly GCA_009927375.1 of Actinomycetota bacterium. Classification (GTDB taxonomy): domain Bacteria; phylum Actinomycetota; class Acidimicrobiia; order Acidimicrobiales; family Ilumatobacteraceae; genus UBA3006. Next base: position 4,598 of record RFNE01000238.1, read on the forward strand.
GAAGCATGATCCGTGCGATGACGATCGAGCAGGTCTTCGACACCATCGGCGTGCGAATCAAAGCAGAATCCATTGGCGGTGTAGGAGTCGTCGTGAACTGGAGGTTCACCGACATGTCGGGCACTCCGGACGAACGGTGGGTGCTCGGACTCTCGAATCGAACCCTCTACGCCACGAGAGGAAAACACGACGCCGGAGCGTCGGTGACCGTGACACTCACGCGAGAATTGTTGCTGGCGATCGTGTCCCAGGACACGACGTTCGTCGACGAGATCGGGAAGGGGACGATCGTCCTAGACGGTGACGGTGCTGCTCTTCTTTCCATCTTCGGGAACCTCGAAGAGACGACCGCCGGATTCCCGATCGTCGAGCCGTGAGGTCAGTCGTCGAAGCGGTTCGCTCGCATTGCATTGCGCCAGGCGAGGGCGACGGCGTCGAACTTCATGTGGAGCTCTGCGGTCGGTTCGTACGGCACTTTCTTCGGGCGCTGTGATTCGACGATCGACTTGTCCTGGTTGAAGATCACGTCCTCGAAGTCTTGGAGCACGCGTGGGTCTTGGTCAAGGTTGTAATTGCGACCAATGAGCAGGAATCCGCGCGAGTGTTGTTCGTCAATCGGCTGTGACACGAAGAAGTAGACCATTCCTTCTCTGCCGCCCCAGCCGAGTCGGAGCAGGAGCGTGAACGGCAGGTGGATCTCGTATCGCGATCTCCGCATGGGTGCCGTCGTGTCGGAATTGGCGAACACGGGGAAGTCCTCGGTGTTGGTCGCCTCGGGGCGCACGATGTCATAGCTCACGATGTGGCCGTTCGTGGAGACCTCATACGACGGCACGACCGGTCGATTCGGATCGCCGAGGAGTCCGGGATGAACCCACGGGAAATGTCCGAAGTCGGTGAAGTTCTCGAGTTGGCGCGAGGCGTGAGCGTTCCATTCGTATGGTCCACACGTCACCCACGTCCAATTCGGATCGGTGAATTCGCCGATCTCGGGCAGATCGTGGTCGGGTTTGTGGAGCGCAACCCAGATCAATCCGTAGCGCTCCATCGTGTCGTATGCGGGAATCGCCGCCTTCGGGGGAATGCGCGTCGGATCTTCGAGTTGGGGGATTCGAGTACACGTGCCAGAGGAGTCGAATTGCCAGCCGTGGTAGGGGCACATGATCTCGTCGCCCTTCACGCAGCCTGTCGACAGCGCGGTACCGCGATGGATACAGATGTCGCTCGTTTTTGACGCCAACGACGCTTACCCCACCCAGTCGTGGCGCAAGCCAGCGCGACAACTCGGCGGGCGACAACACCCGTTCCCCCATGGGCCAAACAGTACCGCCGATACCGTTGAGACATGCTCGCCAACGCTTGGCACCCCGTTGCATACAGCAGTGACGTGGCC
>RFNE01000332.1 GCA_009927375.1 Actinomycetota bacterium
GCGGTGACGGAACTCGTCGTTCATCTCGACGGGCAACATCTCCTCCATCATCGGCATGGCGCGGAAGTGCGCGAGGTCCGTCGATGGCTCCCGGTCGTAGGGAGTGAAGGGGTGCTGGTGCAGGACGTGGGTCATTGCGCTGCGAGCGCTCGACTCACTTGGGCTGCATGCGAATGCCACCATCCACGCGGATGGTCTCGGCATTCATGTAGCTGTTCGTCACGCACTCCACGACCATCGAGGCGAGTTCCTCTGGATAGCCGAGGCGCTGCGGGAACAACACGCCCTTTTGCAGGTTCTGCTTGAACTGCTCGCTCGCATCACCCTGGCCGTAGATCGGGGTGTCGATGAGACCCGGGGCGACGGTGTTGACACGGATGCCGACTGCGGCGAGGTCACGAGCGATCGGCAACGTCATGCCGACGACACCACCCTTGGACGCCGAGTACGAGGCCTGACCGATCTGGCCATCGAAGGCCGCGACGGATGCGAGGTTGACGATCGCGCCACGTTCGCCGTTGGCGAGCGGCTCGCTCAAGCTGATCGCGGTGCCGACGATGCGGATGCAGTCGAAGGTGCCCACGAGGTTGATCGCGATGACCTTCTTGAACGCATCGATGTTGGCGGCCGAGTCGTACGTGCCGTCCTTGCCGACCGTGCGCTGCGCCCAGCCGATGCCGGCGGAGTTGACGAGTGCGCGCACCGGGCCCATCGACTTGGCCATCTCGGCTGCGTTGATGATGTCCTGGGTGTTGGTCACGTCCACCTTGCAGAACGCGCCACCGACTTCCTTGGCGAGGGCCTGGCCCTTGTCTTCTTGAATGTCGGCGATGACGACCTTGGCACCACGCTTGGCGAGGAGACGTACGCACGCCTCGCCGATTCCCGATGCTCCACCCGTGACGATTGCACTTGCTCCGTTGAGATCCATGCCGACCACGCTACGGGGCGACCCCCGCTCAGGCAAAGCCGAGCGACGCGGCGACGGCCAATGAATCCACCAGTTCATTCATCAACTCGCCGTTGTGTGCCTTGACCCACGTGAAGGTCACGTCACCCCGCTGAGTGACCTTCTCGATGAGCGGCTCCCACAGGTCGCGGTTGGCCACCGGTTGGCGCTGGGAGTTCTTCCATCCGCGCTTCTGCCACCCCACCCACCAGTTGTCACGAAAGCAGTTGACGACGTACGTCGAGTCGGAACGAATCTCGATCGGTTCGTTCGATCCATCGAAGTATCGCAAGGCCTCGATGACGGCGGAGAGTTCCATGCGCTGGTTCGTCGTGTGTGATTCCCCACCCGTACCTCGAGGTTCGCCACCCGGTGCGACGGCCCATGCCCAACCGCCCGGTCCAGGATTTCCCGAACACGCGCCATCGGTATAGACAACAATCACGCCTTAGATACTTGCCCACTTTGTCCTTGCGGGAGAGCACCGCTTGGGGAATTCTGCGAGAATGGAACCATGATTTTCGACGGCTCGGTGCATCAACTCCCCGATACCGACCCGGGCGAGACCGCGGAATGGCTCGATTCGCTCGACGCGGTCGTCGAGACCCAGGGCAAGACACGAGCGCGCTATCTGTTGTCACGACTCCTGGAGCGCGCGAGAGAGTCCCAAGTCAGCTTCCCGGCCACCGTGTCGACGCCATACGTGAACAGCATCCCGCGCGAGCAGGAGCCGTGGTTCCCCGGCGACGAGCACATCGAGCGGCGCATTCGTGCCTACATCCGCTGGAACGCAGCGGTCATGGTGGTGCGCGCGAACTCCGCTGCCGAGGGAATCGGTGGTCACCTCTCGACGTTCGCCAGCTCGGCGAGTTTGTACGAGGTCGGGTTCAACCACTTCTTCCGCGGCAAGGACAACGGCCAAGCCGGCGACCACGTCTACTACCAAGGTCACGCCGCACCTGGCGTGTATGCGCGCGCGTTCATCGAACGTCGACTGAACGAGGACGACCTCGACCACTTCCGCCGCGAGATCGCGCGACCTGGCAAGGGGCTCTCCAGTTATCCGCACCCGCGACTGATGCCCGAGTTCTGGGAATTCCCGACGGTGTCGATGGGACTCGGTCCGATCACCGCGCTGTATCAGGCGCGCTTCAACCGTTACCTGCACAACCGCCAGATCGACGACACGTCGGCGAGTCGCGTGTGGGCATTCCTCGGCGACGGCGAGTGCGACGAACCCGAGACACTCGGTGCGATCTCGCTCGCTGCGCGCGAGCAACTCGACAACCTGACCTTCGTCGTCAACTGCAACCTGCAGCGCCTGGATGGACCGGTGCGCGGCAACGGCAAGATCATCCAGGAACTCGAGGCCGTGTTCCGCGGCGCGGGTTGGAACGTGATCAAGGTGATCTGGGGCTCCAAGTGGGACGAGTTGCTCGCCCGCGACACGAGCGGCGTGCTCCTCAACAAGATGAACACGACCGTCGACGGCGAGTTCCAGCGCTACACCGTCGAAGACGGCAACTACATCCGCGAGAACTTCTTCGGACCCGACCCGCGCCTGCGCGAGATGGTCTCCCATCTCTCCGACGACGAGTTGCGCACGCTCCCCCGCGGTGGCCACGACTACCGCAAGTTGTATGCGGCGTTCCGCGCGGCAAGTGAGAACCTCGGCTCGGGTCGTCCGACGGCGATCCTCTGCAAGACCGTCAAGGGCTGGACACTCGGACACGAGATCGAGGGTCGCAACGCCACGCACCAGATCAAGAAGATGACCGACGACCAACTGCGCGCGTTGCGCGACACGTTGCACCTCGAAGACGAGATTCCCGACGAGGCGCTCTCGGGTGACGATCCGCCGTACTACCGACCACCGGTCGACAGCGTCGAATACCAATACATGATGGAACGTCGTCGCGCACTCGGCGGCGAGGTACCCAAGCGCTCGACCACCGTGCGCAAGCCACTCGTGTTGCCGAGTGACGGTGCGTTCACCGAGTTCGACGCAGGTAGTGCGGGCCAGTCCGTCTCCACGACGATGGGCTTCACGCGACTGTTGCGCAACCTCGCGCGCGACAAGGAGTTCGGCTCGCGCGTCGTGCCGATCATCCCGGACGAGGCACGCACATTCGGCATGGACGCACTCTTCCCCGAACTCAAGATCTACGCGTCGCAGGGACAGAAGTACGAGCCCGTCGACCACGCGCTGTTGTTGTCATACGCGGAGTCGAGCGCAGGACAGATCCTCGAAGAGGGCATCACCGAGGCTGGCAGCATGTCGAGCTTCATCGCCGCCGGCACGAGTTATGCCACGCGTGGCGTGCCGATGGTGCCGTTCTACACCTTCTATTCGATGTTCGGCTTCCAGCGCATCGGCGACCTCGCCTGGCAGGCAGCAGACGCGCGCACGCGCGGCTTCCTCCTCGGTGCAACCGCGGGTCGCACCACGCTGATGGGCGAAGGACTCCAGCACCAGGACGGTCACTCGCTCCTACTTGCGAGCACGATTCCGTTCTGCGAGACGTACGACCCGGCGTTTGCCTACGAAGTCGCCGCGATCGTCAAGCACGGCATCAACACGATGTACGGAAGCGATCCGAAGGACGTGTTCTATTACATCACCCTGTACAACGAGAACTATCCGATGCCGCCGAAGCCTGCGACCAAGGGCATCGACGAGCACATCGTGCGCGGTCTGTATCGCTTCGACAAAGTCATCGGTGGAACACAGCGCGCAACGATCCTGTTCTCCGGCTCCACGCACGGCGTTGCTCGTGCGGCGGCGACCGAATTGCTCGAGCGCTACGACGTCGGCGTCGAGTTGTGGTCTGCGACGAGCTACAAAGCGTTGCGCGAACAGGCGATCGACACCGAGCGATGGAATCGCCTGCACCCGTCGAAGTCGCCGCGCGTCCCCTACGTCGCCGAGCAACTCGGTCGCTCGATGGGACCGATCGTTGCGGTGAGCGACTTCATGCGCATCGTGCCGGAGCAGATCGCGCGCTTCGTCCCCGGTCGTCCGTTCATGGTGCTCGGCACCGACGGCATGGGCCGCAGCGACACGCGCGAGGCGCTGCGC
>RFNE01000058.1 GCA_009927375.1 Actinomycetota bacterium
CACCACGGTGTCCGATCCAATCGCCACGGGAAGTGGAACTTTGACGAAGTCGGGCACGGGAACTCTCGACTTGGTCGCTGCCAATACCTACACGGGTTCGTCGTCACTGACCGCAGGTACGACGATCGTTCGCACCGCTACTGGACTCGGAACGACCGCTTCTGGAACGACGGTTTCCGCAGATGCCACGCTCGCGATCTCGTCTGCGACAGCGCTCTCCATCGGCGAGAACTTCACGCTCTCCGGAGACGGTGTGACGGAGTCCGGCGCGGAGGTCGGAGCATTGCGCACGACTGGTGGATCTCACACCATCACGGGGACCGTTTCGCTGGCAGCGGACGCGGAGATCCAGGTCGACTCAAGCACGGGACTCACACTCAGCGGATCCACGAACGCGGTCTCGGCCACCAACAAGAACCTCACGATCGACGTCGCCGGCTCTCTCTCCGTGACGACGCCGATTGCAACTGGAACGGGAATCTTGACGAAGTCCTCGGCGGGAACCGCAACGCTGTCGGCCGCCAACACGTATACCGGCGCGACGAACGTGACTGCAGGAATGCTGTATATGTCCGGTAGCGGAACGCTGTCTGATTCGACACCAGTCAACGTTTCGAGTGGCGCAACGTGGGACTTGAACAGCATCTCCGATACGGTCGGCTCGATCGCGGGTGCAGGCTCAATCTCTCTCGGAACCGCGACACTCACCTCGGGTACTTCGACCGATACGACGTTTAGCGGAATCATCTCGAGCTCGAGCTCGAGCGGAGCGTTGGTCAAGCAGGGCTCTGGCTCGTTGACGCTCTCAGGAGTCAACACTTACGACGGAAATACGACCGTCAATGTAGGCAGCCTCATCGTTTCCAATAGTTCTGGTCTCGGTGGCACCACCAATGGTGTGTCGGTGACGAGTGGCGCCGCACTGAAGGTCACCGGTGGAGTGACGATTGCTGAATACGTCACCATTGACGGAACTGGACTTTCGAACGCTGGGGCACTCGTCAACGTCTCGGGCAACAACGAGCTGACCCGAATAATGCAGATTGGGTCTTCCGGTGCAACGGTCGGTTCGGATTCGGGAACCCTGACCTTGTCCGGCCATGCAATATCTGGCACGAACGTCAACGTGGTCTTCACCGGCGCAGGTAACCACGTCGTTTCGGGCGCCGTGACTACTGGTACGGGCACGCTCACGAAGTCTGGTGCGGGAACGCTCACGATGTCCGGCTCGAGCACGTACACCGGGGCAACTTCAATTTCTGCTGGTTCGCTCACCATTGGCGCTAACAGTGCCCTTTCCGCCCAGACTGCAGTCTCGGTTTCGGACGGGGCGACGTTCAATGTTGCTGGGTACAGCCTCGAGGTTGGTTCGATTGAAGCGTCCGGCACGGGCGCGATCACTCTCGGGTCGGGAACACTCACGAGCGGTGGGCTCAATACTTCTACGACGTACGCAGGACTCATCTCCGGAACAGGTGGTTCGCTCTCGAAGAAGGGGACCGGAGTTCTCACCCTGAGCAACTCTTCGAATTCGTATTCCGGGACGACGACAATCACCAACGGCAAAGTCTCCGTGGCGGCAGATCGAAACCTCGGTGGAACCAGCGCCGGGGTGACGATCAATGGCGGAACACTTCTCGCCTCGGAATCCTTCACTCTTGCCTCGACGAGAAGCGTCACTCTTGGTGCATCTGGTGGCACGATCGAGACTGCTACGTCGAAGACCCTCACGTTTGCCGGTGTTGTGAGCGGAGAAGCATTGACGAAATCGGGTGCCGGAATTCTTGCGCTGTCGGGGACCAATACTTATACGGGTGCGACGACGGTGAGTGCGGGTTCGATCGCCGTGTCGAATGCGTCGAGCTTGGGAACGACTGGCGGCGCAACGACGGTGTCGAGCGGTGCGTCGATCACGTTGTCAGGAGGCGTGAGCGTTGGCGAGGCGTTGACGATTTCGGGGGATGGTTCGTCATCGGCTGGGGCGCTGCAAAACACCTCGGGAACGAATATCTGGTCTGGTGCGATCACCCTTGGGGCTACGTCAGAGATCCAGATTGACTCGGGGACGACCTTGACGATGTCGGGTGGCATTTCGGGCACGAACACGAACCTGACCATTGACAGTGTCGGTACCTCGACGGTTTCTGCTGCGATTGCCACGGGCACAGGAACATTGACGAAGTCGGGAGCGGGAACTCTGACGTTGTCAGCCGCGAATACCTACTCGGGTACGACGACCATCTCAGCGTCCGGTGGCGGTATCACCGTGTCGGGAACTGGATCGCTGGGATCTGGCTCATATTCGGCAGGTATCTCACTTGGTTC
>RFNE01000239.1 GCA_009927375.1 Actinomycetota bacterium
CCGACCCGCCGAGCCCCGAGGCGTTCCCAACGTCGATGATTCCTTGCGAACCGTCGTCGTACCGACGTATGTGTTGGTTGCGGACATCACAAGCGTGCCCGTCCCACTCTTGGTCAGATCCGCCCCAGAAAGCCCTGCGATCACTGAAGCGGCGGTCAAGGTCTTGCCTGATGCGACCGTCAACGTCGCATCAGATGTACCAAGTGTGATTCCGCGTGCAGTGTCGAGAGTCAACGACTCCGACACTGAGAGGGTTCCACCATTGATCGAAATTGCCGCTGCCGTGAAACTTGCGGGCACAGCGCCGAGGTTGCGATCGGACGAAATCGAAATCGTTCCGTTAAGGATCGTGGTTGCGCCCTCATAGGTATTCGTCGCCGACAACGTCAGCGTTCCAGCAGCCGATTTGGACACTTGACCTGTACCCGAGATGATTCCCGAGAGCGTCTGATTCGAGGCCGATGCAATTGAAAGCGTCGAACTTGATCCCAGAGAGATAGCACCCGAATATGAACCTGAGCCAAGTACCCCTGAAACCGTAAGCGTCCCACCACTATTCGCAATCGTCGTGTCACCCGAGTAGGTGTTCGTCGCCGACAACGTGAGCATTCCCGATCCACTCTTGGTGAAGTTGAAGGCACCAGACACCGCACCCTGAATCGTCGCTGAACTTGAACCGCCAACCTGAATCGTGGAGTGTCCAGCGAGTGCGACAGTACTGCTGAACGTTCCGTCGCCCGAGAAGTTAACCGCACCCGCATTTGAAACACCCGTTCCAGAGATCGTCAGTGCATCGCCAACCGTGTAGGTACCAACTTGCAACGTTGCTCCGGCGCTCACCGTTGCTCCGCCCGCGGAGGTTCCGAGCGCGGAGGCCTTGCCGACGACGAGCGTGCCTTCACTGATTGAAGTTGCACCCGTGTACGTATTGGCACTTCCACCGGAAATCGTCAACTGTCCCGTACCCGTCTTGGTCAAAGTCCCTGTCGACGTGCCGATCACACCCGACAGTGTCGACGTACCGATGGACTCAACGGTCACGTTGTAGGCACCACTGATCGAACTTGATGAAGTGAGAGTCGCACCAGTTTCAATTTGGATCTCCGTGGCGTCACCCAGCGTCACCGCACCTGACATCGTCGTCGTACCACTCGTCACTCGAAGGGCACCGTTCGAACCCACTCCAGTTCCCGACAACGTGAGCGGTTCTGCAAACGCCGTCAGCGTTCCAGAGAGCTCGAGTGCAGCTCCACTCGTCAACGTGGTCGCTGCGCTCGTTGCACCAAGCCCGTCTTTATTGGAGACTGCGACGACACCTGCAGTGATGCTCGTTGTACCGCTGTACGTATTAGTG
>RFNE01000246.1 GCA_009927375.1 Actinomycetota bacterium
AAGAAGAAGATTGAGCTGGCCAAGAAGGCTGCTGCGAAGAAGAAGATCGAGCTGGCGAAGAAGGTCGCACGCAAGAAACTCGAAGAGAAGCGTGCGATTGAAGCGGCCGCAAGAAGGCACAGCGCGACAAAGAGATGGAACGTCGTCGCATTGCGGCCGAGAAGAAGAAGGCGCAACTCGCCCGTCAGAAAGAACTCGCTCGGATTGCCAAGGAGAAGGCGAAGGAAAAGGCCCGCATCGCCGCCGAGAAGGCCGCAATTCGTGAGGCGAAGGAAAAGGAACGGATCGCGATTCGCGAGGCCAAGGAAGCTGCGCGTCTCGCAGCCGCGGAGGCCAAGCGGGCAGAAGAGGCACGCCTCGAAGCCATTCGCAAGAAGAACGAACCGAAGCCGAAGGCCACCCACGAAAAGACCGAATTCCTCGATGGCATCTATGCGACGAAGGATTTCGACCACAAGTTCCTCGCATCGCAGCGCGAACTCCTCCTCGAGATGCGTGCGGTGCGAACCACCCAAGCGGCACGCCTCGAAGATGAGGCCCATGCCCTGATCGAGGACGTCGAGATGGGTGACGTGCAGTTCGACGAAGAGGGTGGCGAGGGCGACACGATGGTCGTCGAGCGTGAGCGCGACCTCGTTCTCTCGGCCGAGGCGCGTCACGAGATTCAGGAAATCGATGCCGCGCTCGAGCGAATCCGAGTCGGGGATTACGGCTATTCGATCCACAGCGGTCTGCCGATTCCACGCGAGCGCCTCAAGGCGATCCCGTGGACGCAGGAGTCGGTGCAGGAGCGTGTTGGCGGCCTCGGTCGTCGATGACCGTCGCTGACGAGGCGATCACGACTCATCGGGTTCGCCAACCAATTGCCGGTGCGCTCGTAGGGGCGGCGGTCTTTGTCGCGCTCGATCAGCTCACCAAGTGGTGGGCGCTGAATGCTCTCGACGATGGCCACACCATCCACATCGTCTGGACGCTTCGCCTTTCACTCGCATTCAACGAAGGAATGGCGTTCTCGCAAGGCACGGGTCTCGGTCGAGTCATCGCACTCGTGGCCGCGATCGTCGTGGTCGCACTCGTGCGGTCGCTGCGAACCAACGTCGACCAGCGTGCTCGGATCGCAACCGTTCTCGTCATCGGTGGAGCGCTCGGCAACGTGGTGGATCGGGTGTTCCGCGGGTCATCGTGGCTGGACGGCGCGGTCGTTGACTTCATCGACCTCCAGTGGTGGCCAGTTTTCAATCTTGCCGACATGGGCATTGTGTGCGGGGCGATCTTGCTTGCGTACACCGTCGTTCGACCGTCGCGTGCACCGGAGTATCCGCGTGGCTGAGGAGCTGATTCCTTCCGCGCTTGCCGACCAGCGCCTGGATCGCGTCGTATCGATCATCGCCGACGTGAGTCGGTCGGTCGCCGCTGCGCTCATCGATGCCGGAGCCGTCACCGTTGACGGGGAGGTGTGGGGTTCGGGCAAGGTGAAGGTGCGCGAGGGTCAACGCATCGCCGTCGATGTCTCGCTCGTGCCACGAAAGGAGCTACCGGCTGCGGATGAGTCGGTCGCACTCGACGTGGTATTCGTCGATGCCGACGTGATCGTGATCAACAAGCAACCGGGAATCGTCGTTCATCCTGGTGCGGGCAATCCGACGGGCACCGTCGTGAACGGTGTGCTCGCGTTGTATCCGCAGGTCGCAGAAGTTGGCGATCCGATGCGGCCGGGGATCGTGCATCGCCTTGATGCGGGCACATCGGGGCTGATGGTGATTGCTCGGTCCGCTCGGGCATACGACGCGCTCGTTGATGCGCTCACTCGCCGCGACGTCACGCGCGTCTACAGCGCACTCGTGTGGGGGCATCCGGAAGTTGACGAGGGGGTCATCGACGCACCGATCGGTCGCGATCATCGGGATCCGACGAAGATGGCCGTCGTCGTCGACGGCAAGGTCGCGCGCACGCGCTTTGAGGTCATGGAGCGGTACGAGACGCCGCAGCCGTGTGCACTCGTCGAGTGTCGATTGGAGACGGGTCGCACCCATCAGATCCGCGTCCATCTCGAGTCGATCGGCCATCCCGTGGTCGGCGACGCCGCATACGGCGGCGCACGAAGTTCGTTGTCCGCACCGCGTCCGATGCTGCATGCTCGTCGACTGTCCTTTGCTCATCCCGGCACGGGCGAGGAAGTGTCGTTCGAGGCGCCAATGCCACGCGACATGGCCGATGTGGTTGCGAGGTGTGGTCGCTAGTCGGCTAGTGGTGTAGCTCGGGCCACGGGGCAGAACCCCGTGCAGCCTCGGCAATCTTGGCGAGTGTGTAGTCCGCAAGGTGCTGGCGCATGTGTTCACCCGCGACGTTCCAGATTGCAAGGAGCACGCAGTGCCCTTCATGGTCGCAGGCACCGTCTTGGTGCGGTTCACCGAAGTCGCCGAGGGTGATCGGTCCGTCGGCTGCCGCGATGATGTCCGAGAGTCGGATCTCCTCTGGGCTCTTTGCGAGGACGTAACCGCCACCGACGCCACGCTTGGACTTCACGAGTCCCGCACCCTTCAGCACGAGCAGGATCTGCTCGAGATAGGGCTGGGGGAGCCCGGTTCGTGCAGCGATGTCGCGCACGGACGTCGGACCCGTGTCGTCACGGTGGAGGGCGAGCGAGAGCAGCGCGCGACACGCATAGTCGCCCCTCGTCGAAACTCGCACGTAGGTAGTGTAGGTCGCACCCTCATGACGACCGAAGCGCCTACTCTGCGCATCCCCAATTACACAGGTGCGTGCACGGCCAACATCGTTCCATCGGTCCTCGGACCCAGTGGTTGTGACGCACTGCCATCCTGGATGCCTGATGTGGCTCGCGGAGCACGCAGCGTCGTGGTGCTCGTGCTCGATGGTCTTGGCTGGCATCAGCTTGCTACTCGGCGCCACCTTGCACCGACTCTGGCGTCGATGTCGGGCGGACCGATCACCACCGTGGCACCGACGACGACGGTCACTGCGCTCACGTCGATCGCCACCGGTCTCGCGCCGGGCGAACACGGGATGATGGGGTATCGCATGGATCTCGGGCGTCGAGTCGTGCAGATGTTGCGCTGGGCCGACGATCGCGGAGACGTGCGCAGGGAGTTTCCGCCCGAGATGGTGCAGCCGTGCATTCCATTCATGGGGGCCAAGGTGCCCGTCATCAGCCGCGCCGAACTCGAGGGCACCGCTTTCACCGATGCCCATCTGCGCGGTACGAGTGCTCTCGGATGGAAGGCGGCATCGTCGATCGCCGTCACGATCGGTGAACAACTGCGGTCGGGTGCGCGTTTCGTCTATGCGTACTACGACGGGGTCGACAAGATCGCCCATGCCTGCGGATTCGGCGAGTACTACGACGCGGAACTGCGTCAAGCCGATCGCATCGTCGGAGACGTCTGCACGCAGCTCGGATCCGATGACGTGTTGCTCGTCACCGCGGATCACGGTCAGGTCAGCGTCGGTGACGATCTCACGCCGCCACACGACGATGTGATGCGACACGTCGCCTACCAGTCGGGCGAAAGCCGGTTCCGGTGGCTGCACGTGAAGTCGGGGAGGGCCGATGACGTCGTCGCCGCCGCCCGACAACACCACGGAGGCGTCGCCCATGTCCTCACGCGTGACGAGGTCATCGATCGTGGAGTGTTTGGTCCTCGCGTGTCAGACGCCGCACGCAAGCGCCTCGGCGACGTCGCGCTGATCCCCTTTGGTCAACACAGTTTTGAAGACCCCGAGGAGAACGGTCCGCACGCACTCGTCTGTCGCCACGGGGCGCTCACCGACGAAGAATTGGACGTTCCACTGTTGGCATTGCGTGGCGGGAACTGACACAGTGGAGTCATGAGCGAAACCCCCAGCATGAACCCAAATTCAGGCGAACATCTCGAAGGTGGCGAGGTGGTGGCGCCCGCAGAAGAAGTTCCCACCGAATCGGTGACGGCGCCGGCCAAGGTGATGCGCATCGGGTCGATGATCAAGCAGTTGCTCGACGAAGTGCACTCCATGAATCTCGATGCCCCGAGCAGGGAGCGCCTCGCCGAAATCTACGAGCGTTCGATCATCGAGTTGACCGAGGCACTGTCTCCCGATCTGGCAGAGGAATTGCGCACGCTTGCGCTGCCGTTCAAAGACGGTGTGATCCCGACCGATAGTGAATTGCGCGTCGCTAAGGCCCAGCTCGTCGGTTGGCTCGAAGGACTGTTCCATGGCATCCAGGCGACGCTGTTTGCACAGCAGATGGCGGCACGCCAGCAACTCGACCAGATTCGTCAGCTCCCGGGAACTCCGAACGGTCCGAATGGCGGTCCGGCGGCTCCGGGTAACTACCTGTAAACCGATTCGTTCATTGACCTGCGCGGTTCGCAAGGCGGCGCAGACCCCACTGCTACTGTCGTTGGCTTACTGACGAAAAGGAGGCCCTCGGTGGGGGATTCATTCACCCACTTGCACGTTCACACCGAGTTTTCGATGTTGGACGGGGCCTCGCGTCTCAGCGAACTGGTGGCCAAGGCGAAGTCGGACGGTCAGCCAGCGCTCGGCATCACCGACCACGGCAACATGTACGGGGTCATCGACTTCTACAAGGAATGCACCGAGCAGGGCATCAAGCCGATCATCGGCACCGAGGCCTACATGGCCCACGAGCACCGCAGCGAGCGTCCGTCGCGACGTGGACGCATCGACGACACGGGCGGCGAGACCGAGGGTGGCGGCAAGGTCTACTACCACCTCACGCTGCTCGCAGAGAACAACGTCGGGTACAAGAACCTGATCAACCTCGCCAGTCGCGCATTCTTGGAGGGCTACTACTACCAGCCGCGCGTCGACTGGGAACTACTCCAGCAATACAGCTCGGGTCTCATCGCAACGAGCGGCTGCCTCGGCGGTCACGTGTTGCAGCGATTGATGCGCGGCGACGTGAAGGGTGCACACGACTGTGCGGGCCGACTGCAGGAGATCTTCGGTCGCGACAACTTCTTCATCGAACTGCAGGACCACGGTCTCGCAGATCAGGTGCGCACGAATCCACTGCTGATCGAGCTGGCCAAGTCGATCAACGCTCCGTTGCTGGCTACCAACGACACCCACTACACGCACCGCGAGGATCACGAGAGTCACGACGCCTTGCTGTGCGTCCAGACCGGGTGCACGATCGCGGACCCCAATCGATTCAAGTTCGAGGGCAACGAGCACTACTTGAAGACCGCCAACGAGATGCGGTACCTGTTCCGCGAGGTGCCCGAGGCGTGCAACAACACCTTGTGGATCGCAGAGCGTGCAGACGTGAAGATCGAGTTCGGCAAGTACGTCTTGCCGGATTTCCCGCTGCCGAAGGGTTTCGCCACCGATCGCGACTATCTCGCACACCTCGCACTCGAAGGGGCCAAGGCGCGTTGGGGAGCGAAACTGCCCAAGGAAGTCTCCGACCGGTTGACGTATGAGTTGAAGGTGATCGGCGACATGGGATTCTCTTCGTACTTCCTGATCGTGTGGGACCTCATTCGCTATGCCAAGGAACACGACATTCGGGTCGGCCCTGGTCGTGGATCGGCTGCGGGTTGTGCGGTCGCGTACTGCCTCGGAATCACGAACCTCGATCCGATCAAGTACGACCTGCTGTTCGAGCGCTTCTTGAACCCGAGCCGAATCAGCATGCCCGACATCGACATGGACTTCGACTCGCGATACCGCGACCAGATGATTCGTTATGCAGCGGAGAAGTACGGTCGCGATCGCGTCGCCCAGATCATCACCTTCGGCACGATCAAGGCACGCAATGCGGTGCGTGACGCGGCACGAGTGCTCGGCTATCCGTACGCGCTCGGCGACAAGATCGCCAAGGCGATGCCGCCCGTCGTCATGGGTCGTGACACACCGATCAAGTACTGCTTCGAGCAGGATCCAAAGCATCAGGCCGGGTATCAGGCCGCACAGGATCTTCGTGCGTTGTACGACACGGACCCCGACGTGAAGCGCGTCGTCGACGTGGCGCGTGGTCTCGAGGGACTGAAGCGTTCGGTTGGCATTCACGCTGCTGCGGTGGTGATCACCAAGGAACCACTGACGGAATATCTGCCGATCCAGCGCAAGCCCGAGCAGGGGCAGGACCCCGCAGAGGCACCGGTGGTCACCCAATACGAAATGCACGGGGTGGAGGAGCTCGGTCTGTTGAAGATGGACATCCTCGGCCTGCGCAACCTTGACGTGATTCCGATGCCCAGGCGATGATTCGCGAGCGCCGGGACCCTGACTTCGACATCGATTCGATTCCGATCGACGACAAGGCCACGTATGAACTCCTGGCGCAGGGCGACACCATCGGGGTCTTCCAGCTCGAGTCCTCGCCGATGCGGGCGTTGCTGCGCTCGCTCATCCCGGGCCGATTCGAAGATCTGTCTGCGGTTCTCGCGCTGTATCGCCCGGGTCCAATGGGTGCCAATATGCACAACGACTTCGCCGACTACAAGAACGAGCGCAAGAAGATCACGTATTTCCACAAGGACGCGGCAGACGTCCTCGGCGACACCTTCGGACTCATGATCTACCAAGAGAGCGTGATGCGCGTGGCGCAGAAGTTCGCGGGGTATTCGCTCGCCGAGGCCGACAACTTGCGCAAGGCCTGCGGAAAGAAGATTCGCGAGGTCATGGAAAAGGAGCGCGACAAGTTCGAACAAGGTTGCGTCAAGACGGGATATGGCGACGAACTCGGCAAGGAACTCTTCGACGTCATCGTCAAGTTCGCTGACTACGCCTTCGCCAAGAGTCATGCCTATGGATACGGGCTGATCTCGTATCAGACCGCCTACTTGAAGGCGCACTATCCGGTGGAGTATCTCGCCTGTCTGCTCACGAGTGTCAAGGCGAACTACGAGAAGGCCGCGGTGTATCTCGCCGATGCGCGCTCGTCGAAGATCACGGTGTTGACTCCGGACATCAACAAGTCGGGTGTCGACTTCGAGCCCATCGACAACATGGGAACGCGCACGATCTCATTCGGATTGTCGGCGATCCGCAACGTCGGCGAGGCACTCGTCGAACAGATCGTCGCGCATCGCCGAGAAAGCGGTCAGTACACGTCGTTCTATGATTTCGTCGAACGCGCACCCGAACAGGTGTTGAACAAGCGCACCATCGAGTCGTTGATCAAGGCCGGTGCGTTCGATTCACTCGGTCATCCACGTAAGGGACTCCTGATGGTGTACGAGTCGATCATCGATGCGACGGTCGCACGTCGTCGCGAGCGTGACCAGGGTGTGATGAGCCTGTTCGGAGACGTCGGCGGAGACGACTCGGTATTTTCCGAGAAGCGCGAATCCCCGCACTGCAGTTCGACAAGTCCGAGCAGCTCAAGTTCGAAAAAGAGATGCTCGGTTTGTACGTCTCCGACCATCCGCTGATGGGAATCGAGGGTGCGCTTCGCCGTCGCGTCGATGCATCGATCGCCGAGGCGGTCGAGCGCGAGGACAACTCGTTCTTCACGATCGGTGGCATCATCAGCACGCTCAATCGCAAGTACACCCGCAAGGGTGACCTGATGGCCACGTTCATGCTCGAGGACCTACAAGGTGCCGTCGAGGTTGCGGTCTTCCCGAAGACGTTCCAGCGCTACGGGCATCAACTCGCCGACGACGTCATCGTCACGGTCAAGGGCCGTTTGAACAAGCAAGACGAGACCCGAGTGTCGTTCATGGCCACCGACATCGTCGTGCAAGAGGGGCTGCGTGCATCAGGGGACTCCTTGCACATCAAGGTTTCCGCCCAAGCGCTCACCCCAGAGTTGATCGAGGACATGAAGGGCGTATTGCAACAGCACCCGGGTTCGTCTCCGGTGTTCGTGCACCTGGGTGGCGACAAGGTGATGCAACTCGACTCCAAGTTCACCGTCGACTTGGACCGCGTGATTGGACAGATTCGCGTGATGTTCGGCGAGGCCGCCTACATCGAATAGCAGGTGAGCCAGAACTCGCCCGTCTGAAATCGGGATTTTGCTGGCAGAATAGAGGTCTATGACCGTGGTGGTTGAGACTCGCGACTGCGCTTCGCTCACCGACACCGACCTCGACGAATTGGCCAACATGGGTGGCGCCTTCGACATCGGTGCGGTCTCCAAGGCCAAAGAGGACTGGGTCCTCTTCACGAGCGCGCGGATTTCCGGCAAGTTGAACGGATTCACCTTCTCCACCCTCGAGCGCATCGGCGGAACGCCGTGCGTGCTGCTCGGGATGATGAGCGTGAAGCGGACCGCGAAGCGTGACGCGGTATTGAAGGGTCTGATGACGGAGGCCTATCACCGTGCCTTGATGGCATTCCCCGACGAAGACGTCGTCGTCGGCTCGCGATTCGCCACGGCCGATGGTCTCGAAGCGTTCAAGTCGCTCACCGACATGATCCCGCGTCCCGGACACCGCGCCGTGGGTGAGGAACGTGCCTGGGGCAAGCGCCTCGCTCGTCGATTCGGCGTCGAGCGCTACTACGACGATCAGTCCTTCGTCGTCAAGTCGCACGGACATTCGGGCTTCCTCGACCATGAGTCGCTCAAGCCGGGCAAAGTGGCAGCCGACATCGCCGCCCAGTTCAAGACCGTGAACGTCGCCAAGGGCGGCGCACTCATCGTGCACGGATGGACGATGGCCGAGTCGCTCGCAAAGCTCGGCAAACTCGTCAAGAAGTAGACCGGAGCGGCGGTGGAGTTCGCCGATGTCGTGCGCACGCGCACGATGACTCGAGCGTTTTCAACCCAGCCAATCGAGCGAGAACTGCTCGAACGTCTCGTTGACTTGGCCTCACGAGCGCCGTCGGCGGGAAAGTCTCAGGGATTTAACCTCGTCGTCTTCGAAGGTGCAGACACGTCAACGTTCTGGGACGTCACGCTGCCGAGTGATGAGAGGTCAGCCTTTGCGTGGCCGAAGTTGTTGGATTCTCCGGTGATCGCACTCGTGTGTGCCGACAAGCGTGCCTATCTCGAGCGATACAGCGAACCGGACAAGACGCACACCGGGCTCGGTGGTTCAGAAGATGCATGGCCCGCCCCGTATTGGACGATCGATGCTGCATTTTCGACGATGCTCCTGCTCGGTGCGGCACACGACGTCGGACTGGGTTCACTGTTCTTTGCACTCGCACGAGGCGAGCAGGAACTTCGGGACACGTGCAGGATTCCTGACGAGGTCGAGATCCTCGGCGTCGTCGCACTCGGTTGGCCGCTCGAGTCGGGTGCTCGCAAGGGTCGCAGCGCTACTCGGCCGCGCAGAACGGCGTCGTCGATCCTGCGCTTCAGGAGTTGGTAGACGTCAATTGCTCGGCGAGACCTTCAGGGGTCGTCGCGGGAAGCATGCATCGGTAGTCGTGGCAGACGTATGCCGAGCCAGGTGTGCGATCAGCCCACAGTGGTGAGTCGACGGGCTCGCCCCAAGCGATCGTGCGGTTCGGGTCCCAGGTGCCGCGCAGCACATCGACGAGGTCGGGGCGATCTCCGACGATCACGACCTCGGTCGATTCACGATGCATGCGGTGCATGGCGCCCAGGAAGTTGCCGAATCCGCTCGGTGCACTCGGCGCGACCCGGCCGAGCAGACGAGCGATGTCGCGCGAGAGCTCCAGCAGGGTGGCGTCTCCGAGATGCGTGCCGAGTCGGTGGAGTGCGACCATCGCGGTCGAGTTCGCCGAGGGGGTCGCGTTGTCCATCAGGTCCTTTTGCCTGGTGACGAGTCGCTCGGCGTGGGTGGCGGTCGTGAAGACGCCACCGAAGCGTGAGTCCCAATAACCCGCGAGGAGCTGGTCTACCGCCTCACGTGCAGCGGTGAGGAAGCGAGCCGTTCCGGTTGCCTCATACAACGAGACAAAACCGTCCGCGACGTGTGCGAGGTCGTGGGCGAGTGCGACGTGTCGGGCGCGGGGCAAACCATCTTCGTGCCAGCTGCGGTGCCACGCACCATGTGCATCGCGGAGTTCTTCAAGAAGGAAGTTGCCGAGCGACACGGCGGCTTCCAGCCAGCGCGGGTTGTTGAGCGCAAAGGCGGCTTCGGAGATCGTGGCGAGCATCATTGCGTTCCACTCGGTGATGACCTTGTCATCGAGTCCTGGCCGCGGGCGCTTCGCGCGAGTGTCAAGGAGTGCGCGACGAGACGACTCGATGTCGCTCGGTCGATCGAAGCGACCGCGCGCATGCATCCGATTCGGAATCGATCGTCCTTCGAAGTTGCCGGTGTCGCTGATGCCGTACCAAGCACAGGCATCCTTTCCGGACTCGCTACCGAGGCATTCGAGCACCTCGCGCGGCGTCCAGGTGTAGTACAGCCCTTCGTGGCTGTGACCGTCTTCGTCGAGAGAGTCCGCATCAAGAGCACTGAAGAGTCCTCCTCGGGGATGACGAAGTTCGTCGAGGACGAAGTCGATCGTTTCGCTGGCGATCTGCAGCCAACGTGGTTCGTGACAGGCGAGGCCAGCGCGGAGATACATGCGCGCGAGCAATGCTTGGTCGTAGAGCATCTTTTCGAAGTGGGGGACGAGCCACTGCGCATCGACGCTGTAGCGGGCAAAGCCTCCGCCGAGGTGGTCATACATCCCGCCACTGGCCATTGCATCCAGGGACACCTCGATGACCCGGCGCAGGTCGTCACTCGGCTCGCTGAGGTGACGCCGCAGGAGGAAATCGAGGTTCATCGTGCTGGGGAACTTCGGCGCTCCACCGAATCCTCCCCAAGTCGGGTCGAA
>RFNE01000333.1 GCA_009927375.1 Actinomycetota bacterium
ATGGACACCTACGACCTGTTCGAGGCATGCCAGCAGATTCGCGAGTTCCTGGACGCACTCACCAACTGGTACATCAGGCGCAGTCGCGATCGTTTCTGGGCAGGGGATTCGGACGCGATCGACACGCTGCACACCGTGCTCAGCGTGCTCTGTCGTCTCGCCGCTCCGCTCCTGCCGCTCGTCAGTGAACACATCTATCGCGGACTCACCGGTGAGCGCAGCGTGCATCTTGCGGATTGGCCACGAGTTGACGAAGTGCCCGCAGACGATGCACTCGTCACCACCATGGATCGCGTGCGCGACGTGTGCTCGACGACGTTGTCGCTGCGCAAGTCGAAGTCTCGACGCGTACGCCTGCCTCTGGCCGCGATCACGGTTGCCGCGCCGAACGCATCCGCGCTCGAGGAGTTCTCCTCGATCATCACGGATGAGGTCAATGCCCGGGTCGTCACGTTCCGCTCGGACGTCGCCGGAGTCGCGCGTGAAGAACTGCAGGTGATCCCCGCCGCGCTCGGGCCACGCTTGGGTGCGAACACCCAGAAGGTGATCGGTGCGGTCAAGCGGGGCGAGTGGTCGAAGACCGACGGTGGGGTGCAGGCCGGTGGCGTCGAACTCGAGCCCATGAATATGTCCTCAAGCTCGTTGCTGATACTTCCGGCAACGAGGATGCGGCCTCGGCCGCGCTCGGTGATGGTGACGGCGTGGTGATCGTTGATCTGACCTTGACCGACGACCTGATCGCCGAAGGAACGGCACGCGACATCGTTCGCGCCGTCCAGCAGGCGCGCCGCGATGCCGGACTCGACGTCTCGGACCGCATCTCGCTCACCCTCGGTTTGGATGATGAAACCGCGAAGCGGGTGGATTCATACCTCGGGTACATTTCGGGCGAAACCCTCGCCACGAGCCTTGCCATTGATGGGTCGTTATCGCGCACGATCGCGACGGAAGACGTGACCATTGGCGTGGGGCTCGAGCGACTACCCTGATTCGCCAACCGAGGAGATCCACAATGCCCACTGCAGCGGCGAAGAAGAAGGCTGAACTCGCAAAGAAGGCGGCCGCCAAGAAGAAGGCGGAGTTGGCGAAGAAGGCTGCC
>RFNE01000056.1 GCA_009927375.1 Actinomycetota bacterium
AGGTAGGGATCGAACCTACGACCAAGGGATTATGAGTCCCCTGCTCTGACCACTGAGCTACTGGCCCCAATTGCCGAACACCACCTGGTCGGACGCGATGGCGCGCGTCCCGTGGAGCATTGCGCTCCGGGGGTGGGGCTCGAACCCACGACCCACGGATTAACAGTCCGTTGCTCTGCCAGCTGAGCTACCCCGGAAGGATCGCCCAAGCCTATCGGGGCACCACCCCTAGCGACGCAGGAGAGGATTCGCCACGATGCGTTCGATGCACTCGGGATTGGCGAGCGCCTCGGCGTTGCGCACCGGTCGTCCGTTGACCGCATCCGCGAGGGCCAACTCGACGAGCTTGTTGCTCCGCGTGCGCGGTAGGTCATCCACCGCGACAACGAGTGCGGGTACGTGTCGAGGCGTGCAGGCGACACGGATGCGCTGCTTGATGTCGACAACGAGAGCATCGTTCAGTTCGACTCCCGGAGCGAGCCGCACGAGGAGCACGATGCGCACGTCGTTGTCCCACTGTTGGCCGAACACGCAACTCTCCACCACCTGGGGCAGCTGCTCAACGACGCGATAGATCTCGGCGGTGCCAATGCGCACACCGCCCGGGTTGAGGGTGGTGTCGCTGCGGCCATGAATGATCACGCCACGGGCGGTCGTCCATGAGGCGAAATCTCCCTGAGCCCACATGCTGGCGAATCGTTCGAAGTACGCCGCAAGGTACTTCGGGCCAGGCGATGTCGGATCGGGACAACCCGGCTTGCCGTCACCCCAAAAACCGAGCGGCATCGAGGGGAACGGGCTGCGACACACCAGCTCGCCAGAGACATCAGGTGATGCGACGAGTGTGTTCTTCCGTCATCGATCACGTCCACATCCATGCCGAGCATCGGACCCTGGATCTCCCCCGATCGCACCGGCCTCGTCGGATCACCACCGACGAAACAACCGCAAAGATCGGTTCCTCCCGAGATCGAGGCGAGGTGCACGTCGCGCTTCACCGACGAGTACACCCACTCGAATCCCTCTGGTGACAGCGGTGAACCCGTGCTGCAGATCGTGCGCAGGCTGGAGAGATCGTGCGTCGACATCGGTGCGAGTTCGGCCTTGCGCACCGAGTCGATGTACTTGGCAGATACACCGAGCAAGGTGATCGCCTCGTCGTCCACGAGGTCGAACAGCCGACCCATCGCAGGTGCGGTCGGTGCACCGTCGAAGAGCACCGCAGTTGCGCCACTTGCAAGCACCGACACCAGCCAGTTCCACATCATCCAGCCGGTGGTCGTGAAGTACAGCACGCGGTCGCCTTCACGGATGTCGCAATGCAGACGATGTTCCTTGACGTGCTGGATGAACACTCCGCCCGCGCGATGCACGATGCACTTCGGAACCCCGGTCGTGCCAGAGGAATACAACACGTACCACGGGTGATCGAATGGGAATCGCTCAGGTGCGACGGGATTCGCTACTCCCGATGCAACGAAGTCCTCGTAGTCGACAACTCCATTCGGCAATTCACCAGTCGG
>RFNE01000216.1 GCA_009927375.1 Actinomycetota bacterium
ACCGAGCGCATTCAACACGTTGTGCTCACCTCGGAGCGAGAGTCGGAGTTTGCCGAGCACACGACCCGACCTGTTGTCGCGCACCGATGCCGACGATTCGCCGTCGCGGTACGTCACGTCAATCGCCTGAATGTCGACGCCGGACGTGAGACCATACGTTCGCACGCCGTGTCGCCGTGCGAGCGCCATCGCACGTTCATCGTCACCACAGACCACCTTCGGACCCGACGCGTTGCCGAGCAAACGATCGAAGCTCGCTTCGAGGTTCGCCACCGTCGTGAAGTGGTCGAGATGATCCACGTCGACGTTCGTCAGGACCACACCCGCGAGTGGAAGTGCGACGTGGGTCGAATCGCTCTCGTCGGCCTCGACGACGAATTCACGACCGGTGCCCCAGTGCGCAGACCCAGCGAGTGAGCGCACGTCTGCGCCGATGACGAAGCCCGGATCTCGGCCAGCGTCGCGAAGAATCGTTGCGAGCATGCCCGACGTCGTGGTCTTGCCATGGGTGCCCGCAACGCCGATCGATGCTCTCTCGCCACACAACGCTGCAAGCACCGCGGCGCGCGTCACGACGGTCGCACCCGCGCGTCGAGCTGCGACAAGTTCAATATTCGTCGACGGGATCGCCGTTGAATACGTCACCACGTCAACGCCATCGACGACCTGCGGGTCGTGTCCCACGTTGATCTTCACTCCGCGGTCCTTCAGTTGGGCGACTACTTCAGAATCGACGAGGTCGCTCCCCGACACGTCGTGCCCTGCCTCGAGCAGCGCCACTGCAAGTGAGCTCATACCTGGACCGCCCACGCCTACGACGTGCACGCGACGTGGAGTCGAAAGATCGACGTGTGTCGACAGCGAACCCACTCGCTCAATCGCCCGCGTGAGCAAGGATCCGTCGTGGATCTGACCGAGTGCGCGAGCAGCGCTCCCCATCGACTCCAACCTGCCACGATCGCCCATCAGCTCAGTCACCACGTGAAGGATCCGTGAACCGGTGGCATCGGCTTCAGAAACGAGAATCGCGGCCCCAGCCTCTGCAAGCCACGCTGCGTTCTTGTCTGGTGGTCTTCGGCAGCACCGGCCCACGGCACGAGGATGCAGGGTGTTCCCGTCACCGACACTTCGGCGATCGTGCTCGCACCGGCGCGGGCAACGACGAGGTCACTCGCTGCGTACACATCGTTCATGTTTTCGGTGTAGGCGATCCGCGTCACGTTCGGCGATGATGACGTCGACGATCGTGCATACCGCTCACCGCAGAGGTGAATCACGTGCATGCCCTTCGGACACGCCGTCGAGATCTCGTCGGCGATGCCATTGAGGAGCGCGGATCCAAGCGACCCCCCGACGATCGAAACGACGAATGAGTCACTGGGAACGCCAAGCGAGTGGCGGGCAGCGGATCGATGCGCTGCACGGTCGAGTGATCGAATCGCTGCTCGCACGGGGGCTCCGGTGAGAGTGGCCGCGCGAAGTGTCGAGTCGCCGTACGCGACTGCACTCACCTCTGCGTAGCGAGCTTGCTCTCTCGTCGCGAGCCCCGGAGTGCGGTCATAGGAACAGGTGACGACGGGTATTCCCAATCGCCGAGCGGCCCTGCAGATGGGAACGCTCGCATACCCACCGACCGACACCACGACCCTCGGCTTCAGCCGGTCGAGCAGCGTCCGTGCGTCCCTGTTCGCCTTCGCCATCACGGGCACCATTCCGAGGTTGTGCAGGATTCCGCGTGGGCTGAGACTTCGCCGCAGTCCTCGCACCCTCAACAGCGTCGAGGGAAACGACGTCTTGGCGATGAGGGAAACTTCGACGCCTCGGTCGGAGCCGACGTAATGGAGGGTGTGCGGCTCGTGGCCGGCTTCAGTGAGCAACTCGAGGACCGCGATCGCAGGATTCACGTGTCCCGTTGTCCCGCCGCCTGTGACGACTGCAAAGGTTGGCGACGGGTGTCTGCTCATGCGCTTACTTCATGTTACGCGCAACGTTCAACAGAAGCCCCGACGCGGCCATTGCCATGAACAATGACGAACCGCCATAGGAAATGAACGGAAGGGTCAATCCCGTGACGGGAAGCAATCCGACGACTCCACCGATGTTGATGCACGCTTGCGCACTCAGCCATGCGGTCGTGCCGCCCGCGAGAATCGCGCCGAATGCGTCACGCGAACGAACGGCGGCCTGCAGACCGAAGTAGCACAGCGTGGCGAAGAGTCCGATGACGAGAACGGATCCGAGGATGCCGAACTCTTCGGCGATGATCGCGAAGATGAAGTCGCTGTGCGCGAGGGGGACGTAGCCCCACTTGCCCGTTCCCTGACCCGCACCCGTACCCGTGATACCGCCGTTGGCGATGCTGAGGATCGACTGCCACACCTGATAGGCGTAGTGGCCCTTGTTCTCCTCCAGATGGAGGAACGCGGTCATGCGGTTCTGCATGCGCGAGCTCGACATGATCATCGTGATCGCCCCGATGAAGGAGATCGACAACACGAAGGTGAGCCAACGGACCGGAGTCCCTGCGATGAACAGCGTGGCAAACACGATGCACGTGAACACGACCGCCGCTCCGAAGTCACCTTGCGCCAGACAACCAACAACCGCGATGCCCCACACGATCATCACCGGTTTGAACGTACGAATGGGATCCACCACCTCTGCGCGACGACGACCGAGGAGGCTCGCGCAATAGATCAACACGGCGACCTTGAGGACCTCGGACGGCTGGAACCGAACCGCGCCGAAGGCCGCCCACGCACGCGCGCCGTTCGTCGTGACGCCGACTCCAGGCAAGAACGGCAAGATCATCATCAGGGACGACACGATGAGGAATGGTTTCGCATAACGATGCCAGTGGTGATACGGCATGCGATACATGCCCAACAGTGCGACGAGACCGAACGTCGCCCACAGGAACTGACGCTTGAACATGTTCCACGGATCGCCACCGCTCGTGATCGCCACGATCGAACTCGATGAGAGCACCATCATGAGGCCGAATGCGATGAGCAAGGTGACGCACAACATCACGCCGTAGAACACCTTGGTCGGCGCGGCCGTCGCGAGACGGCGCTTCTCGCCGTATCCCTTGCGATCGAGCATCGCACGACGACGTTGCGCCGGCGTGAGGTTCGCCGACTCCCCCGGCGTCCGAGAAGTCTTGGTCCCGTGTGCGATCGTTGCCATGTTCGTTCCTTTCGATTACTTGAGGGCGAGAACTCGGGAACGAAAGTCGTCACCGCGCTCCGCGTAGTTGGAATACCAGTCGTAACTCGTGCATCCCGGTGAGAGGAGCACCACATCGCCCGAGCGAGCGAGCTCTCGCGCATGGTCGATTGCCTCTTGCATCGTGGACGCCTTGCGCACCACGCAATGTCCGCTGAACGCCGCTTCGATTGCGTCAGCCGACGCCCCCGTTGCAACGACCGCGCGCACGTGATCGCGATGCGCCGCCATTTCGTTCAAGTCGAGGTCCTTGTTCTTTCCGCCGGCGATCAACACGATCGAGTCGAACGACTGGATCGCCACGGCAGCGGCGTGTGGTGACGTCGCCTTGGAGTCGTTGTACCACCGCACTCCATCCAGATCGCGCACGAACTCGATGCGGTGAGCGGCGTGCTCGAACGACGCCAACGCTTCCGAAACGTGCGCCGGTGAGGCGAGGCCGCTCTCGATGCACAACGCAGCTGCGGCAAGCGCATTGGTCACGTCGTGAGGAAGCGCCCTGCGCATTGCGCGTTCCTCCATGATCACACCGTGCGGGCTCGTGAGCACTCCATTGATCGCGTGGTAGTCGCCTCGGGCGGCTCCGAAGGTGACGACCCGGGCATTGCTCCGTTGCGCAACCTCGAGGATCGCGGCATCG
>RFNE01000055.1 GCA_009927375.1 Actinomycetota bacterium
CACCACTCGGCGCGTGCGCGCGCACGAGGATGGTCGTCGTGACGGTCGTAAGGCGCTCGCGAATCTCCGCGAGTCGCTCGAGACAATCGAAGTCCTTCCCGTTGTAGCGGTACCCGTCGATGGCGACGAGTACCACCGGTTCGATCTGACCGAAGCGATCGACGACACCATTGGCGCCGAAGTCGGGTGACGCAGAGGAAAACACCGCACCGATCGACGCCGCAGCCAGCATTGCTTCGACGGCCTCGATCGAGTTCGGCAGCCATGCTGCGACGCGGTCCCCGCTCTTCACGCCCTGCGAACGCAATGCCCCAGCAAGTGAGGCGACACGCGAGCCGAGCTCGTCCCATGTACGCACACGGCGCGCACCCTGCTCGTCGATCGCAACGAGTGCCTCACCCGTCCCCGATCGCGACAGCATGTTTTCGACAACGCTCAGTGTTGCGTCTGGGAAGAATCGTGCCGTCGAAGGCTGAGTGGGGTCACTCGGCGCGATGTAGACACGCTCACCGCGCTCACCGCGAACCGAACAAAACTCCCAGACGAGTGCCCAGAACTGTTCTGGCGAGGCCACTGACCAGGAGTGCAGGTCGCCTTCTGCGACGCCGTGTCGCTGCGTGGCCAACTCGGCGAACCGGGTGATCTGCGACGCATTCGCCCGCTCTGGAGTCGGCGACCACAGAACCGTGCGTTCGACTGGCTGCATAGACGCATCACGGTAGTGGGGACGCTTGTCGGGCTTGGGAGAACACGGCGTTCGGGGTCTAATCTTGGGCTTGATATATCAGGGCGACGAGGGGGTTGGTCATGAATTGGAATGCGTTCATCACCTGTGCGGTGACTGGTTCGGGAGAGACGACCGCCAAGAGCGACAAGGTTCCCGTCACCCCGCAACAAATTGCCGAGTCTGCCATCGAAGCCGCCAAGGCAGGCGCAGCCGTCGTGCACATCCACGTGCGTGACCCACGCACCGGTCGCGGTTCGCGCGACACCGCGCTGTACGCCGAAGTCGTCGACCGCATCCGCTCGTCAGACACCGACGTCGTCATCAACCTCACGGCCGGCATGGGCGGAGACCTCGTCCTCGGCGGTGATGAGAACGTGTTCCCGCTCAACGAAGACGGCACCGACATGGCCGGTGCGACCGAGCG
>RFNE01000144.1 GCA_009927375.1 Actinomycetota bacterium
CGGTCGTGGACTGTCGGGCGCACCGCATCGGTCACGGCGTACGCATCGTCGAGGACATCGATTTTTCCGGGTCGGTGCCACGGTTCGGGGAGGTGGCCCAGTTCGTCCACGAACGTGGGATTCCCTCGAGGTCTGCCCGACGTCGAATCTGCATACGGGGCTTTATGCCTCGCTCGGGGAGCATCCCATCTCCGTCCTCGACGACCTCGGATTCGTCGTGACGGTGAACCCTGACAATCGCCTGATGAGCCGCACGAGCCTGACGCGCGAGTTCGCAGGGCTGATGGCCGTTCACGGCTGGGATGAACAACGGGTGAACAGAGTCACTGCGCAGGCTCGCGCCGTCGCCTTCCTCGCGTAAAACCCCATCAACGGGGTGAACTATGCTCTCCTCACCAACAACACACGTGATCTAGACACGTGAGAGGGAGAAAACAATGAGAAAGCAGACCTTCAAGGGTCTCGCCGTTGGTCTCGTTGCAGTGCTCGGACTTGCCGCATGCGGCAGCGACGATGCGTCAACGGACACCACGGCGGCAGTAGCTGCACCAACCGGCCTTGCCTGTGAGGTCACCGACATCGGTGGCGTCGACGACAAGGGCTTCAACCAGATCGCGTACGAGGGCCTCAAGCAGGCCGAGTCCGAGCTGGGCGTGTCGATCGACTTGCTCGAGTCGGCATCGGATGCAGACTATGCACCGAACCTCCAGTCGTTCGTCGACAAGGGTTGCAACGTCATCGTGACCGTCGGCTTCTTGCTCGCAGATGCGACCAAGGCAGCCGCTGAGGCCAACCCTGGCGTGCAGTTCGCCATCGTTGACTCGAACACCTCTGCACCGAACGTGCAGGGTCTGACCTTCGCAACCGACCAGCCGTCGTTCCTCGCGGGCTACATGGCCGCAGCAACGACGCAGACCGGCATCGTCGGCACCTTCGGTGGAATCAACATTCCGCCGGTGGCGATCTTCATGCAGGGCTTCGCCAAGGGCGTTGAGTACTACAACGCACAGAAGGGCGCGAGCGTCAAGGTCCTCGGTTGGGACATGGCCAAGCAGGACGGCACCTTCGCCGGAAACTTCAACAACTTGGACGACGGCAAGAACATTGCCAAGAGCCAGGCTGACGAAGGCGCAGACATCATCTTCCCAGTGGCAGGTCCAGTGGGTCTCGGTGCATCTGCATACGCGATGGAGTCGGGTGGCAAGGTCAAGATCATCGGCGTCGACGTCGACATGACCCAGTCCAACCCAGAGCAGGCAGAGGTGTACGTGGCTTCGGTTCTGAAGAAGATCGACGCCGCAGTGCTCCAGGCCGTCAAGGATGCCCTTGCCGGTCAGGGTGGCGGAACCGACTACCTCGGAACGCTGTCCAATGGTGGTGTGGGTGTTGCAATCACCTCGACCGTCACGCCTGAACTGCAGGCCGAACTCGATGCAATCACCGCCGGAATCATCGACGGTTCGATCGCAACGAGCTAGTTCATACTCGCTTCGGCGAGGATGTAGTGCAATGGGGGTCGCGAAAGCGACCCCCATTGTTGTTTTCTGGGACGATTTGCGTTCCTGAATTAGTGTTGGGCTCATGGGGGAGCGGTGATGGAACTCGAACTGCGTGGCATCACCAAGAAGTTCCCCGGGGTCGTCGCCAATGATGACGTCAACCTGAAGTTGGCGACCGGCGAGGTCTTGGCGTTGATCGGCGAGAACGGTGCGGGCAAGTCGACGCTGATGAGCATCCTGTACGGGATGTATCGACCCGACGGTGGGACGATCACCCTCGACGGCAAGGAAGTCACCTTCAACTCACCGGCCGACGCGATCGCCGCGGGTATCGGCATGGTGCACCAGCACTTCATGCTCGTCCCGAACTTCACGGTGGCGGAAAACGTGGTCCTCGGCGTCGAGCCGACCGGCCGATTCGGCTCACTCGACATTGACGAGGCGCGCAAGATGGTGCGGGAGATCTCCGACCGGTACAGCCTCGAGCTCGACCCTGATGCCGTGATCGAAGAATTGCCGGTCGGTGTGCAACAGCGCGTGGAGATCGTGAAGGTTTGCTGCGAGACGCCAAAGTGGTGGTGTTCGATGAGCCGACCGCGGTGCTCACGCCGAAAGAGATCGTCGAATTCTTTGCGATCGTGCGAACATTGATCGCTGCGGGCCGCGGTGTGGTCTTCATCACCCACAAGTTGAAGGAAGCACTGACGATCGCGGACCGAATCAGCGTGCTGCGCCGCGGCAAGGTGGTCGGGGAGGTGCTCCCGAAGGCGACCTCTGAGTCCCAGATCGCAGAGATGATGGTCGGACGACCCGTCCAGCTGATCGCGAACAAGGCGTCCGTGTCCCTGGCGAGGTGATGTTGTCGGTGGAGAACCTGCAGGTGGTCGATCCCGACGGCCGAGCGGTCGTGGACGGCGTTTCGTTCATGGTGCGTGCGGGAGAGATCGTCGGCGTGGCCGGTGTGCAGGGGAACGGGCAGACGGAATTGGTGGATGCGATCACGGGATTGCGCGCTGCTGCGAGCGGCAAGATCTCCGTCGCGGGAGTCGATGTCACCGACGACGACCCGCGCGAGCGACATGTGAAGGGAATGGCCCACATTCCCGAGGACCGCCAGCGCCAGGGTCTCGTGGGTGCGCTGAGCGTGGCGGAGAACCTCGTGTTGACCCGGTATCACGATGCGGAGTTCCGCCGGGGTGTCACGGTGGATTGGGGAACCGCACACGACGTTGCGGAGCGACTCATCGGCGAATACGACATCCGCACGCCGAGCGCCGACGTCGGTGTCGGAACCTTGTCTGGAGGTAATCAACAGAAGGTCATCGTGGCCAGAGAGTTGAGTCGTGATCTCAAGGTGTCGGTCGCCTCGCAGCCGACACGCGGAGTCGACGTCGGATCGATCGAGTACATCCATTCGCGCATCGTCGAAGAACGCGACGCGGGAACCGCGGTGTTGATCGTGAGCACCGAGCTCGACGAAGTCATGGCGCTATCCGACCGGTTGCTCGTGATGTATCGCGGCACGATCGTCGCCGATCTCGACCCGAAGCAGGTGAGTGCGATGGACGTCGGGTTGTACATGGCGGGCTCTCGACCGGGTGGTGCTGCGTGAAGCGCATCATTGCCTTCCTCGAGCGCCTCGCCAAGACGAATGGTGTGGTGCTCACCCTGCTCGCAATCGCCTCGGCAATGGTGGTCGGGGCGTTCATCATCGTGCTCTCCGACATCGAGGCGCTGAAGCGGGGCGACATCCTCTCGTCGCTTGGCACCGTGCCGAGTGCCTACTGGTCGGTCGTCACCGGCTCGTTCGGTTCCCTGCGGGCAATTTCCAACACCATCAATTCATCGACCCCACTCATCCTGTGTGGTGTCTCCGTCGCAATCGCCTTCAAGGCGGGCTTGTTCAACATCGGCGCGACGGGTCAGATGCTCGCGGGCGGCATGACGTCATTGCTCGTTGGGTTCTCGATGTCGGGGCCAGGAATCCTCCAGGTTCCACTCGCGGTCTTCGCGGGAGCAGTGGGTGGTGCGGCATACGCGGGAATCGCGGGTGTGCTCAAGGCACGCACGGGTGCGCACGAGGTGATCACGACGATCATGCTCAATTCGATCGCAGCGTTTCTCGTGTTGTGGCTGTTGAAGACCGACCTCTTCCAGCGCCCTGATCGCACCGATCCGATCTCCAAGCTCGTCGATCCAGCCGGCCACCTCCCGCGACTCTTCGGATTCCTGGATGGTCGCGCGGATCTCGTCGCCCACGTGGGCTTCCTCGTCGCACTCGGATCCGTCGCCTTCTACTGGTGGTTCCTCTCGAAGAGCTCCGTTGGCTTTGAGTTCCGTGCGTTCGGCCTCAATGCCGATGCCGCGCGGTATGCCGGCATGCACACCAAGCGGCTGACCGTGCTCGCGATGGTCGTTGCCGGGTCGTTCGCGGGAATGGCGGGTGCGGCCGAGGTGCTCGGCACCTATGGGTATGCGTCGCAGAACTTTGCGGGCAACATCGGCTTCGACGCGATCGCGATCGCGCTCCTCGGGCGGTCGAGCCCGCTCGGCACGTTGTTCGCGGCGATCCTGTTCGGTGCTTTGCAGGCAGGTGGTCGCCAGATGCAGTCGACGACCGACGTGCCCATCGACCTCATCGTCGTGTTGCGCGCGCTCATCGTCATGTTCATCGCCGCGCCACTCCTCGTGAAGGCAATTTGGCGCGTGAAGGTTTCGGCCACGAGCGATGGCCAGACGTTCAGGGGGTGGGGATCATGAGCGAGATCGTCGCGAACGTGGTGTTGTCTGCGGAACAAAAGAAGCGGTCGCGCAACGTCGGGTTGACACTCGTCGTGCTCGGGGTCATCGCGGGCGCAATCTTCACCAATCGCCCAGGAGACGCAGGATTCAAGTTGCTCGATGACTACGTGTTCGTCATCCCGGCGCGCCCGTTCGCCACGGCACTTGCAATCGTGCTCGTTGCGCTCGGAGCCGTCCAGCTCATGCGTGGGCTCGGCAAGATCACGAACGTCGCGTTGTCCATCGCAACCGCGGCCTTCGTCGTCGGCTTCCTCAC
>RFNE01000054.1 GCA_009927375.1 Actinomycetota bacterium
AGTACCGCGATCGCCTTTGCGGGCGTCGACAACAACGTGAGTGCGAGCGGCAGGATGCCCGCCAGATAGGTGCCGATCACCGGCAGGAACTGCGACACGACACCAACCCATAGCGCCATCGCAATCGGAGCAGGAATCCCAAGCGCTTGGAACGCAATCCAGTGAATGAACGCCGAGATCAGCGCAAGGAGTGCGCGCGAGTAGAGATAACCGCCGGTCTTGGCGATCGCGAGATCCCACGCATAGAGCAACGTCTTCTGTCTGTCGGGATTCAATCGGGAGCAGATCACACGGCGCAGACGTGGACCATCGGCGACGATGTAGAAGGTGAACAGCGTGATCGAGAGGAACTGCAAGATCCCGCCAAGCGCACTCACCGAGAGGCTGAACACCTTGCTCTGCTGGTTACGAAGGAAACGTTGAACCGGCCCGTTGGGATCTGCAATCGACTCATTGACACCCGCGGCGTCGATGTTGGCGTTGAACGTCGTGTTGATGAAATCGACTGATTCGTTCACGTAGGTTTCGCTGTTGCTCAAGACGTCAGCGACCTGATTCACCACCTGCGTGCCGATTGCAGTGACGAAGATGATGCCGATGGCGACGACGGAGACGAGGATGAGTCCTGTACCGCTACCGCGCTTCCATCCCCTGCGCGCCAGACGATTGACGCCAGGCTCGATGGCGAGTGCGAGGAAGACCGACACGAGCAACAACAGCAGGAAGCTGGAGAGCTGGTGGAACAACTCGCGCACGACGAGGGCGGCGAGGAAACCTCCCCAAAACACCGCGACAGCGCGCGGGACCCAACCCGGCATTCGCTGTGCGTCGTGGTTCACACTGACCACAGTACTTGTGTCTGCGACAGTGCGAAACGACCGCTTCAGTGGCACGATACTCACATGCCAACAAGCGCGCGTTCGAAGGGCGAGCAGTTGGTTCGCCAACTTCGTGACTCACTCGGTGATGCACTGCGTGAGCGCGTTGTCGGACCCAGCGCCGATGAGAAGACTGCGCAGATCATGGAGGCTCCCGGTGAGCGCTGGTTCGGAATGGACCGACCAATTCGCGTCGTGCACTCCGATGCAACCATGTTCATCGGTGGACTCCGAGCGCTCTTGGTGCAAGCGCTCCACCCACTCGCAATGGCCGGGGTCGCACAGCACAGCGACTTCCGCAACGATCCCTGGGGTCGACTGCAGCGCACGGCTGACTTCCTCGCCGCGACGACCTTTGGTCCAGCAGAACTCGCCAAGGCAACGATCGCGCGAATCAACCACGTGCACTCCTTCGTCCATGGCACGACGACCGACGGCGTGCCCTACTCGGCGCGCGATCCACACCTCCTTCGGTGGGTGCACGTGGTCGAAGCAGAGAGTTTCCTGTCCGCCTATCAGCGCTACGGATCGCGCAAGCTCACGCAGGCTGAACGCGACGGATACGTCGAGGACATGGCACGCATCGCCTCCGAGCTCGGCGTCACTGCACCGCCACGTTCCGAGCGGGCACTTCGCGATCAGTTGAACATGTTCCGTAGCGAGTTGCGCTCGACTGCAGAGTCACGAGAAGCCGTTCGCTATCTCCTCCTCGAGCCACCACTCGAATATCCCGCTCGCGCCGCGTACGGAGTCCTCGCTGCAGCGACCATTGCCACGTTGCCACGTTGGAGTCGGCCACTGCTACAGCTTCCGTACCTCCCACTCACCGAACGTGCGGTCCTACGACCACTCGGTCACGCCGTGACGTCTGCGTTTCGCTGGATCACCCAGCCGACGTCACCGTTTCAGCGCGCTGCAGACGACATCGACACGCGCGCTTGAGCGACGAACGCGTCGTACAAGTTCTGCTGAGTCGCATCGTCGTGCGCGGTGTCCTCAGGATGCCACTGCACCCCGATCAACCACTTGCTCTCGTGTTCGAGTCCCTCAACCATTCCGTCTGGTGCCCATGCCACGATGCGACAACCTTCGCCGACGCGGTCAACTGCTTGATGATGGAA
>RFNE01000150.1 GCA_009927375.1 Actinomycetota bacterium
CATGTTCGAGTCGGAAATAGTCGGCGAGGTCAGCACTCGTCGCCACACCCATCGCAACCGCAGCGCGACGCACGAGCTCGCGTTTCGCTTCTGCCTCCGACGGGGTTGGTCGTGCGAGCACGCGCTCAGGCAGAACACGCTCGGTCAGGTCGTAGATGCGGGAAAAGTCGGAGCTGCGACCAGCCGCAGTCACCTCGCCGATGAGGAACAGATACTCGAGTGCGGTCTTGGATTCATCCCAGTCCCACCACGATCCCTTCTTGGTGGTGCGAGTCGAGATGTCCCTCGCGGAGATCGGACCATCATCGGTGACGCGCTTCAACGTGCGACGCACGAAGGCCTTGTTCTCGTCGTAGAACGAGGTGAGTCCCCAGTGACGAGCGCGACCAGACCGTGCAGCGTCCATCTTCCAACGAAAGAACGGGTGAAGATCGATGTGCAGGTGTGTCGCGGCGTGGCCCCAATACTCAAATATCTGACGCTTCTTCGTCGCCTGCGGGATCGCGACTCGATCGTGTGCTCCGAGCCGGGAGAACAGCGGCAACTCTTGACTGCGCACGAGGACGTTCACTGAGTCGATCTGAATGACGCCAAGTCGCGTGAAGACGTCGACGACGTTCCGTTGCGTGGTCGGCGACGATCGATCGATCGAGCCGAAGCCCTGCGCTGCACAGGCAAGTCGACGCGCTTCGACGATGCTCAGCGAATCGGCGCTGCGCGCCATGTCGAGTGACTAGTCCGCGACGGTGATGGTGACCGAGTTGATCACGACGTCGGTGCGCGGACGATCACGTCCGTCGGTCTCGACGTTTTGCATCTTCTCGACGACGTCAAGACCCTTCACCACCTGGCCGAACAGCGAATACAGCGGCGGCAGGGTGCAACCGCTCTGGCCACTGATGATGAAGAACTGGAACCATTCGTGTTCGGTCCGGCATTCGCCATTGCGAGGCTGCCGATTGCGTACTTACCCGGCTTCGGAAGCTCATCTTCGAAGCGATAGCCAGGACCGCCCATGCCACTGCCTTGCGGGTCGCCACCCTGGCAAACGAAGCCCTTGATGATGCGGTGGAAGATGATCCCGTCGTAGTAGTGATTCAGCGCGAGGAAGACGAAGTTGTTCGTGGTCTTCGGTGCATTGATCGGATCGAGCGAGATCACGATCGTGCCCATCGAGGTTTCCATCGTCGCGGTGTACCGCTTGGTCGGGTCGATGCCCATCTCTGGTGGCGAGGTGAACTTCTGCTGCTTGGGTGCGGATCCGTCGAAGGGAGGAAAGGTTGACATGGGCTTTGACGCTAGCCGTGGAGAGCTTCGTCGCACGATGCGGCGATGCAATAGGCTCGTCGCCATGTCGAATGTCGAGTCAACGCCGCAGGGTCCGAACCTCGACCACATCGCCCAAGAACTGACCGATGTCGAGCGCGCACTCGAGCGCCTCGAGGACGGCTCCTACTTCACGGATGAGATCACTGGCTCGTCGCTCAGCGAGGAACTCCTCGCCTCACGCCCAACCGCACGCCACGCTTAGCGGTCGCGCATCTTTGCGAGCAGTCGCAGGATCTCGAGGTACAGCCACACCAAGGTGACGAGCAATCCGAGTGCTGCAAACCACTCCATGTGCTTTGGTGCACCCTGACGCTCGGCCTGCTCGATGAAGTCGAAGTCGAGCGCGAGGTTGAAGGCGGCAAGCGCTGCGACGACCACGCTGAAACCGATGCTCATCGTGCTTGAGCCGGATGGGATGAGGTTCGGACCAAAGAAGCTGATGATCCACGACGCCAGGTAGAACACCGCGAGTCCCATGGTTGCGCCGATCACCGTGCGACGGAACTTGTCCGTGACGCGCACGATGCCAGTGCGATACAGGGTGAGCATCACGACGAACACGCCGATCGTGGCACCCACGGCCTGGAGGACGATGCCGTCGTAGGCGACGTTGTACGCCTTGGAGATCGCGCCAACCGCTGCACCTTGTGCGATCGCGTAGACCGGTGCGAGGAACCGCGCGAAGTTCGGCTTGAACGAGGCGACGACCGCGCTGATCAGACCGACGATCATCGCCCCGATGACCCAGCCTGGGAACGAGGCGACCTGACCGTCGAGTTCCTTGACCTGCATCCAACCGACGGTCGCGCCAGCCAGAAGCAGGACAGACAACATGAGCGTCGCCGACATCGCGCCGTTCGCGGTCATGCGCTCGGTACCCGTCCATGGGCTCACCGGGCCGTCAGTGATTGGTGGATTCCACGTCGTCGCGCCACCCGAGCGGGGTGCCGCCCAACCTGCCTGGTCGGGACTTCTGTCGGTTGCGTGAGCGAATGCCTTGTCGTTCAAAAGAGGGTTAGCCATACCGGTCATGTTAAGAGATCGCCGTCACGAGGTGGGATCGCCCCTGTGACTCGAAACGCCCAAAAAATAGGCGTCTGGCGGTGGTGACGGGTGACCCCGTGGGTATCGTTACGCCCGTTCACCCCTGGAGGAGTCGCTGTGGCAAAAGACCGTATCGATCGTGATGAAGAGGACCTCGTCCGTCTCTATCTCACCGACATCGGCCAGTACGCCCTCCTCACCAAAGACGACGAAGTCCGCCTCGCCAAGGCAATCGAAACCGGCAAGGCCGCAACCGCAGAGCTCGAGAAGAACGACGCCAACCTGAACCCCAACCGTCGTCGTGAACTCCGCAAGATCCAGCGCGACGGCACCCGTGCAGAGCGTCAGTTCGTGCAGTCCAACCTGCGCCTCGTGGTGTCGATCGCCAAGAAGTACCAGGCCTCGGGTCTTCCACTCCTCGACCTGATCCAAGAGGGCAACCTCGGACTCATGCACGCCGTCGAGAAGTTCGACTGGCGCAAGGGCTTCAAGTTCTCGACCTATGCAACGTGGTGGATTCGCCAGGCGATCACCCGCGGTATCGCCAACACCGGTCGCACGATTCGCCTCCCAGTCCACGCAGGTGACACCTCGCGCGACTGCAGAAGGCGCGCTCACGCCTCGAGCTGAAGTTCGGTCGTCCAGCCACGTTGGCAGAGTTGTCCGCTGAAGTCGACATGCCCGAAGACAAGGTCACCGAAGCATTGCGCTTCGCAGCCGAACCATTGTCACTGTCGGAACCGTTGCGCGAAGACGGCGATGCGGAACTCGGCGACGTCGTCGAAGACCGCGCAGCGGAGTCACCCTTCGAAGTCGCCGCAACGGCGCTCTTGCCCGAAGAGATCTCTCGCCTGCTTGCTCCACTCGACCAGCGCGAGCGCGAGATCCTCGCTCTCCGCTTCGGTCTCGACCGTGGCGAGCCGCGCACGCTCGAAGAAGTCGGCGAGGCGTTCAACCTCACGCGCGAGCGCATTCGTCAGATCGAGGCGCGCGCAATGAGCAAGTTGCGCCACCCCTCGAGCGACACCGGCGCACGCGACCTGCTGTCCGTCTAGGACCGACGC
>RFNE01000152.1 GCA_009927375.1 Actinomycetota bacterium
GGTCGTCGTCGACACGATGAAGGAGCGCGGCCTGCGCGACAAGTACATCATCTTGGTTGGCGGCGCTCCGTTGAACGAAGAGTTCGGTGTCGCAGTCGGCGCGGATGCCTACTGTCGCGACGCAGCCGTCGCGGCCGAAACTGCCAAGCAGCTCGTGAACGCTCGTCGTACCCGCACCGCCGAGCCTCCTGGCCCGTCGGTCGCCTAGTTCGTTCGACGAGTTGATGGGCCGATGTCCAGCAACTCGCGTCCACTGATCGTCGCCTGCGGCGCACTCGTGTCCGAACTTCGCGCCGTCCTCGAACGCAACGGTCTCACCGAGGCGATCGAGGTGAAGTACCTGCCGGCGAACCTGCACAATCGACCCGAGGGGATCGTGCCCGCACTCGATGAAGTCGTGCAGTCGGCATCTGGTCGACCGGTGTTCGTCGGGTATGCCGACTGTGGCACCGGTGGTGCCCTCGACCGGTATCTCGAAGCACACCCAGGAATCTCACGTATTCCTGGCGCGCATTGTTATGAGTTCTTTGCGGGGTCAGAGCGTTTCGCCGCCGACCATGCAGCCGAGCCCGGCACCTTCTATCTCACCGACTTCCTCGCCAAGCACTTCGACGCGCTCGTCTGGAGCGGGCTCGGTCTGGATCGTCACCCGGAGCTACGCGACACCTATTTCTCCCATTACCGAACGGTGGTGCTCTACACCCAGACCACCGACCCCGGGGTCGTCGAGGCTGGACGACGCGCAGCCGAGAAGTTGGGTCTAGATTTTCGCCACGAACACGTGGGCATCGATGGTCTCGAGGCCGCCATTCCCGTATCGTTCAGGTCGCATTCAACGACGAAGCGCGAGGAGAACTAGTGGCACGAGGTGGCAACGCGGTGGTGATCATCAAGTGGCGCGACATCCCCGCGCAGGTGAACGCCCAGATGGGTCGCGAACGCCATCAGGTCGTGCTGTCCGCCAAGTTCCAGCGCGCGATCGATCGTGCCAAGCGCAAGGCCAAGATCTACACCGCCGAAGAAGACGTCGCGCAGTGGAGTCGTGAGAACCTGCCGCTCGAGGGCGACATGGCACAGGCTGCGCAGGCCGTCGCAGATCGCATCGAGGCCGAGTACTCACGTACCCGACTCGGACAACTCGCCTACGCGGGCGGCTTCGAAGCAGACGTCGAGCAGATGAGCGTCGATGCCAAGGAATTGGCGGCGCTCGAAGAACTCGAAGAAGACGAATAGATCACTCAACCAAGACAGAAACGGACACCTCGCACCATGACACACACCATCCTCTCCTCGCCGACGAAGGAAGTCGTGATCGGCTTCGACAAGCCCTTCGTGATGATCGGCGAGCGCATCAACCCGACCGGTCGCAAGTTGCTCGCCGAAGAGATGAAGAACGGCGACTTCAGTCGCGTCGAGGCAGATGCGATCGCCCAGGTCGAGGCCGGCGCACACATGCTCGACGTCAACGCGGGTATCCCGCTCGCCGACGAGCCTGCATTGCTCGCACGCGCAGTGGAGCTCGTGCAGTCGGTGACCGACGTGCCGTTGTCGATCGACTCATCCATCATCGATGCACTCGAGCGCGGTCTTTCCGTCTACAAGGGCAAGGCCCTCGTCAACTCGGTGACGGGTGAGGACGAGTCGCTCGAGCGCGTGCTTCCGCTCGTCAAGAAGTACGGAGCGGCAGTCGTTGCCATCTCGAACGATGAGACCGGCATCAGCATGGATCCGGATGTGCGCTTCGCCGTCGCGAAGAAGATCGTCGAGCGCGCCGCCGATCACGGCATCCACTACTCGGACGTCGTCGTCGACCCGCTCGTGATGCCGATCGGCGCACTCGGCCAGGCCGGCAACCAGGCGTTCGCGCTCATCCGTCGTCTGCGCTCGGAGTTGAAGGTCAACACGACGTGTGGCGCATCCAACGTGAGCTTCGGTCTTCCGAACCGTCACGCCGTGACGGGAACGTTCCTGTCGATGGCCATCGGTGCGGGTATGACGTCGGCGATCATGAGCCCGCTGCATGCGGAGGTCAAGACCGCGATCATGGCCGCAGACGTCCTCAGCGGTAACGACCAGGACTGCATGAACTGGATTCGCGCCAATCGCGACCCGAACGCTCCGACCGGTGGTCGTGGCGACCGCGAAGGTCGCCGTCGTCGCTCGGCCAGTAGTCACTGCCCAATGTCGCGGATCGTCTTCACGCCCTCGGGCCTCGACGCAGAGGTCGCCGACGGTACGAGCGTGCTCGACGCCGCGCGCAAAACTCGGTGTCGACCTCGACTCGGTGTGTGGCGGTCGCGGTATTTGTGGCCGCTGCCAGGTGACCCCGAGCGTCGGGAGTTTCCCGAAGTGGGGAATCGAGGCTCGCGTCGAGTCGCTCACGCCACCCGGACAAGACGAGATCGACTACCGCGGCAAGCGTCCACTCGTCGAGGGCAATCGCCTCGGATGCATGGCCAAGGTGTGTGGCGACGTCGTGATCGACGTGCCGGCAATGAGCCAGGTGCACAAGCAGATCGTGCGCAAGGACCTCGACCTCGGCGAGATCGTCGTCGATCCGAACTTCAGCCTCTATTACGTGAGCGTCCAGCAGTCCACGCTCGGAGACGGCGTGACCGCGATCGAAGAGTTGCGCTCTGCCGTCGCCAAGCAACATCACCTCGCCGAGCCGACCGTGGCGAATCATGTGTTGTCCACCGTGCACCGCGCGATCGACAAGGGCGACGGGGGAGCAACGGTTGCGATTCGTCGCGGGACGCCTGGTGTAATCGTCGCGGTGTGGCCGGGGTTCGTCGACACCGCATTCGGCATCGCCGTCGACGTCGGCTCAACGACCGTTGCCGGTCACCTCATCGATCTGACGACGGGCGAGGTCGTCGCGAGCGCGGGTGTCATGAACCCGCAGATCCGCTTCGGCGAAGACCTCATGAGTCGCGTCTCGTACGTGATGATGAACCCAGGTGGCGACAAGGAGCTCACCTCGGCGATTCGCAC
>RFNE01000052.1 GCA_009927375.1 Actinomycetota bacterium
TCGTTCGCCAATGCCTCGGGACTGGAGTTGAAGGGGTTGAACGCCACATATTCGAACATGAAATCAGGCTAGTGCGACCACGTCCTCGAATATCGGGCGAGGTCTGAGGATTCCGCGCTCTAGCCTTGATGATCGTGACGACATTGCGAGGACGAATTGCGTTCTTTGGCCCAGCCGGAACCTTCACTGAGCAGGCATTGCTCAGCCAACCTGATCTTGCCGTCCTTGAACGCGTTGCCTATTCCACGGTCCCAGACGTTCTCGACGCAGTGGAGCGACGTGAGACCGAATACGGGTTCGTTCCAATCGAGAATTCGATCGAAGGCACCGTCAACTTCACCCAAGATGCATTGGTCTTTGACCATGACCTCTTGATTCAAAGGGAAGTGGTCCTCGACATCGAGCACTGTGTCGTCGGACGCAAAGGAACCACGCTCGACCAGGTCACGGTCCTGCACTCGATCCCTGTTGCCACCGCCCAGTGCCACACCTTTATTCGCAACACGTTGAAGAAAGCCGAAGTTCGTGCTGCCAATTCCACGTCAGATGCCGCCCGACTCGCCGCCGACTCGCTTGATCACCATGTCGCGGCACTCGCGCCTCGAAGCGCAGCGGATCATTATGGGCTTTCGGTACTTGCGGAGAACGTCGCCGATCACAGCGGCAACCAAACCCGCTTCGTGCTGGTCGGCAAAGACTCAATTCCTGCCAAGACCGGTCACGACAAGACTGGTCTTGTCGTTTTCCAGCGCGCAGACGAACCAGGATCACTGATCTCGATTTTGCAGGAGTTCGCAGCGCGGCGAATCAACCTTTCAAACCTCCTTTCGCGACCGACCAAGCGTGGCGGTCTCGGTGACTATTGCTTCATCATGTACGCAGATGGCCACATTGAAGATGAACTCGTCGCTGATGCGATGCGCGAACTCCACGCGAAACAGGGCTCGGTGAAATTTCTAGGGTCATACCCCGCTGCAGGTGCCCATGCACACTCTGCTCGAGAGCACGCCGACGTTCGTTGGCGTGAAGCAGACGACTGGGTCGGAAAGCTAAGATCACACATCGTCCGATAGCGTTCCTATACGGAACGGTGGCAGAGTGGACGATCGCATCCGCCTTGAAAGCGGACGGCCCAAAAGGCCCGGGGGTTCAAATCCCTCCCGTTCCGCCAGTACACTTCGAACCTCATTCAATGCTCTGTTTCATGGAGAGGTGCCAGAGAGGCCGAATGGGGCGCCCTGCTAAGGCGTTGTCCGGGTAAACCGGACCGTGGGTTCAAA
>RFNE01000051.1 GCA_009927375.1 Actinomycetota bacterium
GAGCCGACGGATCGATTCCGTGGTAAGTCCGGTCCTTTGCATCTCGAGCGTGGCAAGGTGCGCAACCCGTTGTTCGGTGCGTTCTTCGAAGCGGTGCAGCAGGCGGGTCATGCGCTCACGACCGACGTGAACGGTGTGAAGCAAGAGGGATTCGCCGCCTTCGATCGCAACGTGAAGCGTGGTCGTCGCTACAGCGCCGCGCGTGCGTACCTCCACCCGGTGAAGCGTCGCAAGAACCTGACCATCCAATGTCGTGCGCTCGTCACGAAAGTTGTAACCGAGGGGAAGCGCGCAACCGGGGTTGAGTTCAGTCTGCCTTTCGGGCGCACGAAGTCCGTCGCGGCACGCGAGGTCATCTTGTGCGGAGGTGCGTTCAACTCCCGCAGCTGTTGCAGGTCTCCGGAATCGGGAACGAACAGCACCTGCGCAGTGTCGGGATCACGCCGGTGCATCACCTGCCCGGAGTGGGCGAGAACCTGCAGGATCACCTCGAGGTGTACGTGCAGCATGCGTGCAAGCAGCCGGTGTCGCTGAATCCACTCATGAAGTTCTGGAAGCGACCGTTCATCGGCCTCGCGTGGTTGTTCCGCAAAGGACCGGGAGCGTCGAACCACTTCGAAGCGGGTGGATTCATCCGCAGCAACGACACGGTGAAGTATCCGAACCTGATGTTCCACTTCCTGCCGATCGCGGTTCGCTATGACGGCACCGCGCCTGCTGGCGGACACGGTTATCAGGTGCACATCGGTCCGATGTATTCGAACTCGCGCGGGTCGCTGAAGGTCACATCGGGCGACGTGCGCGACAAGCCGGCGTTCACCTTCAATTATCTGTCGACGCCTGAGGATCGTCAGGAGTGGGTCGAGGCGATCGCGTCCGCGCGCAAGATCTTGAACCAGCCAGCGTTCGCCGAATTCTCGAGCGGAGAAATCTCACCGGGACCCGACGTTGCAACC
This sequence comes from Actinomycetota bacterium, assembly GCA_009927375.1. Lineage (GTDB taxonomy): Bacteria > Actinomycetota > Acidimicrobiia > Acidimicrobiales > Ilumatobacteraceae > UBA3006. Next base: position 957 of record RFNE01000051.1, read on the forward strand.
GACGAGCAGGTCCTCGAGTGGGTGCGCAAGGATGGAGAGACCGCATATCACCCGTCGTGCACGTGTCGCATGGGTGTGGATGAGATGTCGGTGGTCGATCCGACTTCGATGCGTGTGCGTGGCATGGAGGGATTGCGCGTCGTCGATGCCTCCGTGATGCCGTACGTCACCAACGGCAACATCTATGCACCGGTGATGATGCTCGCGGAGAAGGCCGCCGACCTCATCTTGGGGGCGACGCCACTGGCGCCAGAGCCAGTCGAGTTCTATCGCCACGCGTCACGCTGAAACGTCGAATCTCGGCGAGAGATGGTCGTTCCGACGGTCGCCCTGCTAGCCTTTCCCACTCGTGATATATCTCGCGGTACACCCCGCGAGGCGCGACGACTAGGGGAGTATTCATGAGCGATTTCGACGACATCGACCTGGCGGGACTTTCCGACGAGGACCTCGTTGCCCAGATGCACGACGACCTCTACGACGGTCTCGGGGAAGAAATCGTCGAAGGCACCACGATCCTCCTCGACCGTGGTTGGGGCCCAGACAAGGTGCTGCAGGACGCTCTCGTCGAGGGCATGCGCATCGTCGGCGTCGACTTCCGTGACGGCATTCTGTTCGTGCCAGAGGTGTTGCTCGCCGCGAATGCGATGAAGGCAGGCATGGCGATCTTGCGCCCGCTGCTCGCCGAGACCGGTGCAGAGTCCGTCGGCAAGGTCGTCATCGGCACCGTGAAGGGCGACATCCACGACATCGGCAAGAACCTCGTCGCGATGATGCTCGAGGGTGCAGGATTCGAAGTCGTCGACCTCGGCATCAACACCGATGCAGACAAGTTCATCGCCGCGCTCGAGGAGCACCAGCCGGACATCCTCGGCATGTCGGCACTTCTCACCACCACGATGCCGTACATGAA
>RFNE01000125.1 GCA_009927375.1 Actinomycetota bacterium
ACGTTCCCCGACCGCTTGTGGCCGAAGTGGAAATCCTCTCCCACGATCACCTCGCGGGCACGCAGGTCACCGACGAGCGCGCGCTCGATGAACGCGGTCGGCGATTCAGTGGCGCGGTCTTCGTCGAAGCGCACGATGTAGACGGCATCGATCCCCGTCGCCTCCAGCAACTCGAGCTTCTGGTCGAGATCGGTCAACAGTTTCGGTGCCGACTCCGGACGCACCACGGATGCGGGATGACGATCGAAGGTGACGACGACGCTTGCGCAACCGAGCTCCAGGGCCCTCTCGCGCACCTGGGCGATCACTGCACGGTGGCCGAGATGCACCCCGTCGTAGGCGCCAATGGTGATGACACTGCGGCGATCGTCGTGTCGTGGGGCTCCGCGCTGCGCGTCACCGATGATCTGCACGGCGCTTCACGCTATCGGTTCGGCAAACACGACGCCCGGCTTGGCCACGTCTCCACCGTGTTCGTACACCGCAACGAGACGCTCGTGTTCATCAGAAACCGCCCACGGACCATCACCGTCGAAGAGCGGCAACGATCGACCGTTGCGGATCAGCTGCACGACCGACTCACCGACGACGACGGAGGTCATCCCGCGCAGTGCGTCACGCGACGGACCAAGGACTGCGTTCTCGAGCGCCTGGGCGTCTTGGAGATCGAATGGGCCGACCGAGGTGCGGCGAAGGTTGCGCAGGTGCGCACCCCCGCCGAGTGCGGTGCCGATGTCTGCGGCAAGGGTGCGGATGTAGGTGCCCGACGAGCAACTCACGTCGATGGTGAACACGTGTGACTCGTTCGTCGGTGCCACCGTGAGTGAATGGATCGTGATCCGTCGCGCCTTGCGCTCGACTTCGATTCCCTCACGGGCGAGCTCGTGCAGGCGTTTGCCATCGACCTTCAGCGCCGAGACCATCGGGGGAGTCTGTTCGATCTCGCCGACGAATCGTGTCGCAACGGCAACGACGTCGGCGAGCGTGACCGTGGACATGTCGAACGTTTTCGTCACTTCGCCGGAATCATCGAGCGTCGTCGTCGTGGAACCGAGGACGACTTCGCCGACGTACGACTTGGACATTCCCGAGAGATAACTCATCAACGAGTGACATAACCGACTCCGACGAGGAGCACACCCGTCGCATCGGGGTCGAGTGTGCCGGCGTGACCGACGCGCTTTTCGTTGAATCGTTTGCGTAGCTTTGCCACCACGTCGTGACTCGTCATGCCTGCCGGCTTGTCGATGACGACGAAGCCGTTCGTGGTCGGCGGTCGACGCTTGGCCATCGAGTGTCGCGACTACTCGTCGTCGCGACGACGGCTGTGCATCGGATCGTTGCGCAACACCTCGTCGATGCGCTCGGCGGCGCGGATTGCGTCATCGGCACGGAACTCGAGCACCGGCGTTCGGCGGGCCTTGATTTGGGTGGCGATCGCATGCTGGAGGTGCTTGCGGTGTTCCTGCAGCGCTTCGATGATCGCCGCGTCGCCCTCGACACCCTGGAGCGAGTCGAAATAGACGATGCCACGGTTCATTTCCGAATCGACGTCGATCGAGGTGATCGTGACGAAGGCCAACCGGTCGTCGTCGATGCGCACCAGTTCCTCGGCGACAACCTCACGCACCGTCTCCGAGATGCGCGCGGCGCGCGGGTAGCTGTGCTTGCGGCTGTTTGACGAACGCGATTTCGACCGAGAGTTGCGCTTCACCATGTCCTCACCGCTTCGTTGCTCTGCTTCACCGTTGAATCACGGTCTGGCTCATCTACGATACGGAGGCTATGTCGGCACCGCGCGCCAAGACCCCGATTACGGGCAACGGCCCTGATTCCAAGGTCCCCTCCTTCCGCTACAGCGCGACGCTTGCCAACCAGATCGAATCCAAGTGGCAGGACACATGGGATGCAGACGGCACGTTCCACGCTCCGAACCCCGCTGGCCCACTCGCCGAGCCAGACAAGGTGGCCGGCCGCGACAAGTTGTTCGTCCTCGACATGTTCCCCTACCCCTCGGGCGCGGGTCTGCACGTCGGCCATCCCCCTCGGCTACATCGCCACCGACGTCTTTGCCCGCTACAAGCGCATGACCGGGGCGAACGTCCTGCACGCCCTCGGCTACGACAGCTTCGGGTTGCCGGCCGAACAGCACGCGATCGTCACCGGTATCCACCCGCGCATCAACACCGAATCCAACATCGCCAACATGCGCCGCCAGTTGCGCAGACTCGGACTCGGCCACGACGCGCGCCGCAGCGTGAGCACGACCGACGAGGCCTTCTACAAGTGGACGCAGTGGATCTTCTTGCAGATCTTCAACTCGTGGTACGACGCAGATCAAAAGCGTGCACGACCGATCGACGAGCTGATCGCCGAGTTTGCCTCCGGTTCGCGCGAGACCGGCGCCCGTGCGTGGTCGGAACTTCCGAGGTCGAACGCAACGACCTCGTCAATGACCATCGCCTCGTCTACTTGGCCGACGCGCCGGTCAACTGGTGCCCAGGACTCGGCACCATCCTCGCGAATGAGGAAGTGACGGCAGAAGGTCGCAGCGACATCGGCAACTATCCGGTGTTCAAGCGCAACATGCGCCAATGGACGATGCGCATCACGACGTATGCAGATCGCTTGATCGACGACCTCGACCGACTCGACTGGCCAGAGCCGATCAAGTTGATGCAGCGCAACTGGATCGGTCGCTCGACGGGAGCACGGGTTCGCTTCGGCTCGTCGGCCGGAGACATCGAGGTGTTCACCACACGTCCCGACACGTTGTTCGGCGCGACCTTCATGGTGCTCTCACCCGAGCATCCACTCGTCGGTGCGCTCACCAAGCCCGACTGCGCTGACACGATCACGAAGTATCGCGAGACGGCCGCCAAGCTCGCCGATGCCGATCGAACCGACGACTCGCGCAAGAAGACCGGAGCCTTCACCGGCTCGTATGCGACCAACCCGGTGAGTGGCGCACAAATTCCGATCTGGATCGCCGACTACGTGCTCATGGGGTACGGGACCGGCGCGATCATGGCCGTGCCGAGTGGCGACCAGCGCG
>RFNE01000305.1 GCA_009927375.1 Actinomycetota bacterium
CCGACGACGCCATTGACGACGACATCGGCGTTCTCGACGAGTGCGATGGGTTCGGCGACGACGGAGACTCCGGGCAACTGCGCGGCAACCTGTGCACGCGCAGCGTCGTCGGAAACGACGACGACCTTCGGCTTCCATTGCTTTGCTTGCGCGACGACGCCATCCACGGACGACCCAACGCTGAGTGCGACGACTTCGACGCCGTCACCGAGAGAGGAGATGACGTCGAGCGTCTGCGTCCCGATCGAGCCGGTGGAGCCGGCGATGGCGACGCGCATCGGCGCCTATCCCCAGGGCTGCAGGACTAAGGCGAGGTAGTACACGACGGGCAGCGTGAAGAGCATGCTGTCGAAGCGATCGAGCACGCCGCCATGGCCGGTGAGGATCGTGCCGAAGTCCTTCACGCCAAGGTTGCGCTTGATCATCGACTCGACGAGATCGCCGAGCGGTGCGACGAGCGAGATGACGATGGCGAGTGCAAGCCACTCACCGAGACCGTTCCACGTCGTGCTCTGCAGACCGACGATGATCACCGCTCCGAACGTGCCGAGCGTGCCACCGATGAGACCCTCGGTCGACTTGTTCGGGCTGATCCAGTCGCGCAGCGGGGTTCGACCTACTGCCGAGCCGACGAAGTACGCGGCGATGTCGTTGGCGATGACACCGATGACGATGATGAAGAGCGTGTCGGTCCCGATGTTGGATCCGGCGAACGAGCCCGTGGTGGACAGGCGCAAGATGAGCGAGGCGAACGAACCGAACAGGCCGATCCACATGATGCCGAACAGCGTGACCGCCATCTGCGGCGTCGGCGAGATGTCGATCGAGTCTCCTGCGACGAAGACGATGCCGCACGCGATCAACGCGAACACGATGATGAGCGGCAAGACCGCGTCCCCCATCCAGTACGCCGCGAGGGGTGCCGCGACACACGCCGCGACGCCGACGGGCATCACCGGCGAGTAGTGCGCGGTGCGGATCTGGGTGAAGAACTCATAGGACGCAATGCCGATGATCGCCGTCACCAAGATGACGACGGCGGCTGGACGCCACACGACCGCACCGATGAACGCGGCACCGAGCAACGCACCGACGGCAGTCGCCATCGGAAGGTCGCGGTTCGCGCCTGGCCCGGTTGCCGGACGCTGCATCGCGCCGGTCGTCGGTCGAGTGGGACGTGGATCTCCTGGGCGACGTGAGCGCGTGACCTGAGCTGGACGCACGCGACCAGCAGAAGCGGACGGGTCGCGCGGAATTGGTCGGCTGTTCTCCCCCGTCGGATCGGTGCCGATGCGAATCGGACCCTCGCGACGAGGACGCTGCACCGGTGGCGGTGTCGACGTCTCGAAGCGCGGCGTCTTTCCGGTCAGATCGACGCGCGGACGCGAGGCCGAGGTGTCGTTGTATGCGCCCCACACGTCGGTCGAGTCATCGCCGATGCGAATCGGTGCATCCGTCGCGTCATCGTCCTCGCCCTTCATGAAGCGCGGCAGGTCACCGGTCGGCGGCTCGGTCCAATGCGGAAGTTGCTCGGTCTCGTTACCGAACGAGAGCGCCGGACCGGAGTCATCCTCGTCGGCGAAACGCACGACGCCGAATTCGTCACCGAAGTCGATCGTTGGATCGGCTCCGCCAGTCTCATCTCGTCGGTTGCGCTTGGTGTCGTCGTCACTCATGTCGTGCTCCTCACACTTCCAACAGTTCTTGTTCCTTGCGGGTGAACGCCTTGTCGACCTGCTCGACGTGCTCTTGGGTCATCTTGTCGAGTTCCTTCTCGGCACGCTCGAGTTCGTCCTTGGAGATGTCTCCGTCCTTTTCGGCGGTCTCGAGCGCCTTGCGCGCATCGCGACGTACGTTGCGCAGCGAGACTCGGCCGTCCTCGGCCATGTTCTTCACGAGCTTCACGTATTCCTTGCGGCGCTCTTCGGTGAGCATCGGGAAGGTCAGGCGGATGATCACGCCGTCATTGGAGGGGGCGACGCCGAGGTCGGCGGTCTGGATCGACTTTTCGATCGCGGGGATCGCTCCGCGGTCGTGGGGCTTGATGACGAGCTGGCGGGCCTCGGGAACCTGGAAGGTGGCGAGCTGCTGGAGCGGCACCATCGCGCCGTAGTAGTCGACCATCAATTTGTCGACGAAGGAGGCATTTGCCCGTCCCGTGCGCACCGAGGAGAACTGGGCCTGGACGTGATCGAAGGCCTTCGCCATCTTGTCCATGGCGTCCAGCAGTGTCTCGTCGATCACTCGACCAGCGTACCTATCTGCGCGCCCTCGAGGATGGACTTGACGTTTCCTCGCTGGAGCAGGTTGAACACCACGATCGGCAGGTTGTTGTCGCGACAGAACGTGATCGCCGTCGAGTCCATCACCTTCAGTCCCTTGTTGATGACGTCGAGATAACTGATGTGCGAATACTTCGTCGCCGTCGGATCCTTCTTCGGATCGGCGGTGTACACACCATCGACTCCGGAGTGTGTGCCCTTCAAGATTGCTTGCGCGGAAATCTCTGCGGCGCGAAGTGCAGCTGCAGTGTCGGTGGTGAAGAACGGGTTGCCCGTTCCACCCGCGAGGATGACGACGCGACCCTTCTCGAGGTGACGCTCCGCGCGACGACGGATGTAGGGCTCGGCGACCTTGGGCATCTCGACTGCGCTCATCACGCGCGACTGCTGGCCGACACGCTCGAGTGCGTCCTGCAGCGCGAGTCCGTTCATCACGGTGGCGATCATTCCCATGTAGTCGGCCTGCGCCTGGTCCATGCCTTGGCCGGCACCCTTCAGTCCGCGCCAGAAGTTGCCACCACCGACGACGACGGCGATGTCGACGCCGAGTGATTGCTTGGCCTCCAAGATCTCGGTGGCCACCTGGTGCAAGGTGTCAGTGTCGAGACCGAAGCCCGACTTTTCCGCCAACGCCTCGCCCGACAACTTGAGCACGATGCGATTCCATCGTGGTGTGGTCGTCGGAGACGGGCTCATCGGTATCTGTATTACTAGCCGATTTCCACCTGCACGAAGCGAACGATCGAGGCGTTGCCGATGACCTGGGCCACCGACTTCTTGTCGTCCTTGGCGTACGGCTGCTCGAGGAGCACGACGTCCTTGAAGAAGCCCTGGATGCGGCCGTCCACGATCTTGGCGATCGCGGCTTCCGGCTTGCCCTCGTTACGCGTGACGGTCTCGAGCGTTGCGCGCTCGGCGGCCACGACATCGGCGGGGACGTCTTCCTTCTTCAGGTACTTCGGACGTGCGAACGCGATGTGCACCGCGACGTCGTGTGCGAGCTCTTCGGTCGCGCCGCTCATTTCGACGACGACGACGTTCACGCCGCGACCGCCCTGCACGTGCACGTAGGAGTCCATGATGTTGCCAGAGGCGGCCTCGAGACGAATCACGTCACCGAGTTCGATCTTTTCCTTGAGCAAGATGCGCAGGTCTTCGAGTTCCTTGGCGCGGTCACCCACTGCCGATTCACCCTTGGTGCGCACGAGTTCGGCGAGGCGTTGGCCTCGGCGATGAATCCGTCGCTCGATGCGACGAAGTCCGTCTCGCACTTCAGCTTGACGATGGCGGCCGTCGGGCAGTCGATCGCCAGTGCGACGACGCCCTGCGTGCTCTCGCGGTCGTCGCGCTTGGCGCTTGCCGCGAGACCCTTCTCGCGCAGCCACTGCTTGGCGGCATCCATGTCGCCATTCGTCGACTCGAGTGCCTTCTTGCAGTCCATCATTCCTGCGCCACTCGACTGGCGCAGTGCCTGCACGTCCTTTGCGGTGAACGACATCGAGATCAGCCCTCCGCCTTCTCGCCGGCCTGTGCGACGCGTGCGTCACGCTCGGCCTGCGCAGCGGCTGCCGACTTGCGTGCGGCTTCCTGCTGGGCGTCGAACTCTGCCTGCTCCTGCGGCGTGCGGGTGACGGGCGCACTCGGCGTCGTCACTGCGCGGTTGCCACTCTTCTCGGCGATGAATCGACCCTCGATGACGGCCTCGCAGATCACGCGCGACATCAACTCGTTCGCACGGATCGCGTCGTCGTTGCCCGGGATCGGGAACTGCACGAGGTCCGGGTTCACGTTCGTGTCGACGACCGCGATCACCGGGATGCCGAGCTTGTTGGCCTCGGTCACGGCGATGTGTTCCTTGACGGTGTCGAGGATGAACACGCGCTCGGACGCTTGGTGAGTCCACGGATGCCCGAGAGGTTCTTCTGCAACTTCTCCATCTCGCGCGAGATGAGCAGTGCTTCCTTCTTCGGCATCAACTCGAACTCGCCGGTGTCGCGCATGCGCTCGTATTCCTGCATCTTGGCGACGCGCTTGGCGATCGTGTCGAAGTTGGTGAGCATGCCGCCCAGCCAACGCTCGTTCACGTACGGCATGCCGCACTTGTCGGCGAAGAACTTGATCGGATCCTGGGCCTGCTTCTTCGTGCCGATGAAGAGCACGGTGCCGCCGTTGGCGACGAGGTCACGGGTGAACTTGTAGGCGGCTTCTGCGCGATCGAGCGTCTGCTCGAGATCGATGATGTAGATGCCGTTGCGCTCTCCGAAGATGAACCGCTTCATTCGCGGGTTCCAGCGGTGGGTCTGGTGTCCGAAGTGGACGCCTGCCTCCAGCATTTGGCGCATGCTGACGATTGCCATGTCTCTCTCCTCCCTGTGGTTTGTGTGTCACGACTCCCTTGCGCCGAAGCGACCACAGGACGGGAGCCGTGTGGATTGGTCTGACCACGGTGTGTGGCCGTTGGACAGCCTATCGGTGGGGGTCGCGATCCCCCTCGGCCACGAGGCGCGTCCGGCGCACCCCACACGCGAGGGGATCCACGTACCA
>RFNE01000337.1 GCA_009927375.1 Actinomycetota bacterium
GCTGCCGTGGCCATGATTCCGGCGATAGCGGTTCCCGCGATTACTGACTTGATTCGCTTCTTCATCGTGTCTCCTTCATCTCGTTCTCCTCGGGGGTCGAGGACGATGATCATGGTTGTTGTCGAACGTAAGGATTCGACCAGTGGCAGGTAAGAAAGCAGCAAGAACCTTGCCAACACAAGTCCTGCTTGGGTCAGAGCGGCACTACCGTCACAACCATGCCTGCGCAGTCGGCACCTGAATTTCGTGTGCTCGTGGCCGAAGATGACCCCGCCGTACGGTCGGCGGTCACCAGAGTGCTCGAGCTTGAGGGCCACGAAGTATCCGCAGTCAATGACGGAAATGCAGCACTCGAAGCAATTCTTGCCAAACCACCTCACGCCGTCGTGATGGATGTGATGATGCCATTCCTCGATGGGATGTCGGTGTGTCGAGAACTGAGGCGTCGCGGCAACAAGACCCCGATCCTGCTACTCACTGCACGGCACGAAGTTGGCGACCGAGTCGCCGGACTCGACGCCGGAGCAGACGACTACCTCGTCAAGCCCTTCGCCGTCGATGAACTCCTCGCGCGAGTCCGCGCATTACTCAGACGCCATTCGTCCGCAACGAAGAGTTCGGCGCTGGTAGTTGCCGACCTCAAACTTGACGCCGAACGTCGGGAGGTGACCCGAGGTAACCGCACCATCGACTTGACCAAGACCGAATTCGACCTACTCCAGTTGCTGATGGAGCAACAAGACATCGTCCTCTCGCGGGATTATCTCTACGAACACATCTGGGGGTTCAATTTCGAGACGAACTCCAAGAGCCTGGACGTCTACATCGGGTATCTCAGGCGAAAAATCGAGGTTGGGAACGAGCCGAAGCTGCTCCACACCGTTCGCGGGGTGGGTTATGTCGTGAGGAACCCGTGACCCTGCGCACCCGCATCGCGGTAGCCACTGCTGCAATCGTGACGACGGTGATCGTCGCGCTGTCGCTCGCCACGTATCTGACGATGTCACGCCAGTTGATTCACCAGACCGACGACTCCCTCGACGCCAGAGTTTCAGCAATCGCCGACACCCTGCGCAGCGATCGCTTCTCTGCGGGGCTCGGACGACGTTTCCGCAACCCGCTCGGCGAGGCGCTCCTCCCCACCCGTTTCGACACGATCACCCAAGTCATCGACGAGTCCGGTCAGATCATGATCGGCATCGGACCAGTCGATCTTCCCGTCTCCGAGTCCGTACTGACCGTCGCCCGCGACCCATTCGGGGGCTACCTGAGATCGACGATCTCGATCAACGGCGTACCGCACCGCATGCTCACCGTTCCTCTCGCCTCTGGTGGCGCGCTGCAACTCGCCAAGGACATCACCGACGTACAGCGTGCGCGAGGAACGATTCGCGACTGGACCATCATCTTTACGGTCCTCGGCGTTGTAGCCGCCGCAGGATCAGGTTGGCTCATCGCACGCCGAACTGCACGCCCAATCCAGCTGCTTGCTCAGGCCGCAGAAGATGTCGCAACCACTTCGAATCTCGAGACCCGACTCGAAGTGAAGGGGGATGCGGAGGTCAACCGACTCGTTGACAGTTTCAATTCAATGCTGAGCGCGCTCAGCACGAGCAGCGAGCGCCAGCGACAACTCATCCAGGACACAAGCCACGAGATTCGCACGCCCCTCACGTCATTGCGAGCCAATTCGGAACTCCTCGAGCGAGAGGACCTCCCCGTTGAGACCAGAAACGGAATCCTGCGAGACATTCGAAGCGAAGTCGACGAGCTCTCGGCGTTGTCCGCGGAATTGAGCGCACTTGCCACCGATCAGCGGCTGAACGAAGCCCCAAGTGAAGTTGACCTCTTCGAAGTCGCAAACGAGGTGGCCGACCGGGCACGGCGGAGGACAGGTCGCGAGATCCACGTCATCGGCGCCTCCAGCGTCGTTGAACTTCGACGCAGCCAGTTCGAACGTGCGGTGCACAACCTCGTTGATAACGCGCTCAAATTCAGTCCGCTATCAGCTCCCGTCGTGATTGACGTAGCCGCCAATTCCCTCTCGGTCACCGACCATGGACCCGGCATCAGCACTCTCGACAAGCCGCGTGTATTCGATCGCTTCTATCGCGCAGACGCGACACGATCGCTTCCTGGTTCAGGTCTTGGCCTTGCGATCGTCAAGCAATTCGCCGACGATCATGGCGCGAATTGCACATCCTCGATGTGCCAACAGGTGGAACGACGATGCGCATCGTGTTCCCCGTGTCGCACTAAGGAGCTCGTCGAGCACCCTTGCGGTTGGCGAGTTTTTCGCGTGCGTCCTGCTCCGCTTCGAGTGCCTGTTCCTCGGCGACGAGCGCCTTCAGGTTCGCCACTCGTTCCTCGGTGAACGTCCCCTCGGCGATCGCCGTCCGGACACCGCAGTCGGGTTCACGCTCATGCTTGCAATCACGGAACTTGCAGGTTGCCGCTGCGGCAAAGACATCGCCGAAGGCCCGCTCAATGCCGTGCTGGCTGGTCCACAAGCTGACTGCCCGCAAGCCGGGGGTGTCGACGATCCACCCGCCATCGGCCATCTTGAGCAACTCGGCTGCGGTCGTCGTGTGGCGACCCCGTTGGTCACCGTCGCGGACGCTGCCGGTTCGCTGGCGATCCTCCCCCAAGAGGGTGTTGACCAGGGTCGACTTGCCCACTCCGGAAGCCCCAATCAGGGCGATCGTCGGCTCGTTCGATTTCGCACACATATATATGTGTCGCTTCAACTCATCCAGACCGACGCCAGACTGCGCGCTCACGGCCACCACCTCGATGCCCATGGAAACGGAGCGCACCTGCTCGACCCGAGAGCCGAGCAGAACGTCATTGATCTCGTCACGCTTGTTGAGCACGAGCATCGGCGTCGCGCCACTGTCGAATGC
>RFNE01000050.1 GCA_009927375.1 Actinomycetota bacterium
CAGAGCCCCGCAATTCGCCTCGTCGTCGAACGCGAAGAAGAGCGCATGGCCCACATTGCGGCGAGTTACTGGGACCTCGAGGCCGTCACCGCGACCCAGCCGCAGTTCACCGCCACCCTGATCGCCGTCGATGGCATGCGCATCGCATCCGGCAAGGACTTCCAGTCGGATGGAAAAGCCAAGGAAGGCGTCGTCGTCATCGACGAAGCCCGCGCAGAGCAGCTCTGCTCAGGACTCGCTGGAGTCCAGCTGTCGGTACGCAGCGTCGAGGAAAAGCCGTACCGCAAGTCGCCGAAGGCACCGTTCATGACGAGCACCCTGCAGCAAGAGGGTGGCAACAAGTTGCGCATCACGGCGAGCGAAGTCATGCGACTCGCCCAGGGCCTCTACGAAGCCGGTACATCACCTACATGCGAACCGACGCAGTCACGCTCGGTGCCGAAGCGCTTGGTGCGGTCCGCGACGAGATTCGCTCGAGCTACGGCGAGCCATACCTGTCGAGCGAGCCGCGTGAATACAAGTCCAAGGTCAAGAACGCCCAGGAAGCACACGAGGCGATCCGCCCGTCGCTTCCGCTGCGCAGTCCGGACCAACTCGCGAGCGAATTACGACCCAACGAACTCGCCCTCTATCGATTGATCTGGCAGCGCACGCTCGCCTCGCAAATGTCCGACACCACTGGCACCACCCTCACCGTCAAGATGGGTGCAACGTCGACCGGCACGAACCCCGCCGACTGTGAGTTCTCCGCCAGCGGAACGACGATCTCCTTTGCCGGCTATCGCCAGGCATACCAAGAGACCGACGATGACGCAGCCGAAGAAGAAAGGAAGCATTGCTGCCAGACCTGAAGGTTGGTGACGGCGTCACCATCGAGTCACTCAAGTCGAACGCACACCGCACGACACCACCGGCTCGGTACACGGAACCGACACTCGTCAAGAAGCTCGAAGAGGAAGGCATCGGTCGACCGTCGACGTATGCATCGATCCTCGGCACCATCATCAACCGCGGCTACGTGTGGAAGAAAGGTCAGGCGCTCGTGCCCTCGTGGACCGCCTTCGCGGTGGTCCGCCTGCTGAAGGACCACTTCACCACCCTCGTCGACTACAAGTTCACCGCGACCGTCGAGGAAGAACTCGACGAGATCGCCGAAGGCAAGCGCGCCCGCGACACATGGCTAGGCGAGTTCTACTTCGGCAACGGCAAGGAGCTTCCGGGCCT
>RFNE01000202.1 GCA_009927375.1 Actinomycetota bacterium
ACTGATGTCAAGGCTCATGTGGCTGACGAGGTGGCTTCTGGTGAGTTGACGCAGGCTGAGGCTGACGCCAAGTTGGCTGATGTGACCGCCAAGGTCACGGAGATGGTGAATTCGACCAGGCCGATGCGGGGCGAGGGTGGACCTCGCGGTGGTCATGACCGACACGGTCGTGGAGATCACCACGGGAATAATCTGCCCACCGCAGCGGTTACAGAGACGAACGCCTAAGACCCCCCGTAGACGTTCAGAAGCGGCCGGTGTCCAACCCCCCAAGGACGCCGGCCGCTCTGTCGTTTACGGCCTCGATGTTTGCGAGTCGCTGGGCAGCGCGAACTTGCTGAGCGACTCGTGGGTTCTTGATCAGTCGCGCTTCATTGCGCGAGAGGAAGTTCCAGTACAGCGTGGTGAACGGACATGCATCGTCTCCCACGCGCTTCGATCGGTCGTAATGGCACGACGAGCAATAGTCGCTCATCTTGTCGATGTAGTTGCCGCCCGCTGCATATGGCTTCGTCGCCACGCGACCTCCGTCTGCATACAGCGTCATGCCGACGACGTTGGGCACCATCACCCATTCGGCTGCATCCACGAAGCTTTCCCACATCCAGTCGGTGAACTGACGCGGATTGATACCAGCAATGAGCGCGAAGTTGCCCATCACCATCAAGCGTTGGATGTGGTGGGCATAACCGCGTTCCTTCACCGAGTTCACGCATTGTGACAGACAATTCATATTGGTCTTCGTTGGATCGGTAAACAGTGGCGGAAGTGGTGTGGTCGCATCGAGGGCATTGAGGTCTGGGTAGTCGGGCATCCACTTCCAGTACATGTTCCAGATGAATTCACGCCAGCCAATGATCTGGCGGATGAATCCCTCGGCTGAGTTCAGCGGGACCTTTCCCGCGAGGAAGGCCCCGTGTGCCGCATCGCAAACCTCTCGCGGCGTGAGGAGGCCCAAGTTGAGGTATGGCGAGAGAAGCGAGTGCGCGAGATGCCAGTTATCCGCGAGCATCGCGTCCTCGTGCGGACCGAAGCCTGGGAGCACGTTGTCGATGAAGTGGGCGAGTCTCGAGAGCGCATCGCGTCGGGTCGTCGCCCATGTTCCTGTTGGTTCGTCTCCCCACGACGCGCTGCGATACGACGCGATGATTTCGAGATCGAGTCCATCGAGTGTCGACGTTGGTGGAGTTGGCCACGTGACCGAGCCGTCTCGCGGCGGCGGCTCTCTATTCTCTTTGTCCAAGTTCCACGTGCCGCCGACGGGCTTGCCGTCCTCAACCAGGTAGCCGAGGCGAACTCGTTGCCAGCGGTAGAAGTCCTCCATCTTGAAGGACTTGCGACTAGCCGAGAATTCGGCGAAGTCCGTTGGATGGCAGAGGAATTGATTCGATCGAATCTGTTCGATGCCATGTCGTTCGAGGAGCTGTCTTGCCGACCAACTATTGGGCTCCGTGGCGACGATGTGGCTCGGTGCGTGAGCAGCGCGATGTTCGGCGATACCCGTCTGGAACGAGTCGCAGATGCGATAGTCGACGTCGTATCCGACCCCACGGAGTTCTTCCGCGAAACGACGCATTGAAGCCACGATGAGGTGGATGCGTTGGATGTGCCACCGCCGAGCAGCGATCTTGCCGGTCGACTCGACCATCAGAATCTGGTGTGTAGAGGGTGACGCCTGTGCAAGCGCGCCAAATTCTGTATTCAGTTGGTCACCGAAGACGAGCACGGTCGTCATGGGGGAGCTCACGTCGCGACGCTACCCCAGAGCCTCGTAGTACATCGCCACGTGCGCAGAGATCGGCGCGAAGGCGAGATCCCCAAGCAACGGAACACGGATCGAAAATCGTCGTTCGACACGGACCACGAGCAGAGGCTCTTCG
>RFNE01000313.1 GCA_009927375.1 Actinomycetota bacterium
CTCAGCCACAGCGTGTCGCCACCGTGCGGAGGCAGGACGCGCGCTGAGAGAAGCGCCCCATCGGCGGAGTCTCGATGAACGTCACGTCGGTGTGCCACGTGTCGGAGTCCGGAGGGTTGTTGTCGTTGGTGTCGAGGACGATGATTTCCTTGACCTCGTCGTCGTGCGGATAGAACGGGTGCACGTGCAACTCGCCAAATTGTGCGGCAAGATTCGGTGCTGCGTCGGCGTGAGCGGCTGATTCTCGAAGAAGAGTACGTGGTGCCGATGAAGTGCATCCAGGATCTCGTCACGCTGCTCGCTCGAGATCCCTGAGCACAGGTCGATACCGGAGACCTTGGCACCGATTGCCGCGGAGATCTGCTCGACGATCACGGCTTCACCATACCCGCAGGCGTCACGGCGCTACGACGAGGTACCCGTCAATGTCGCCGATGAACGAAAACTTCGTTGGGTCAGCCGTGAGGAACGCCCACATGTCCGGATCGAAGATCACGTATAGCGATTTGGCGTCGAGGTTTCCTGCACGAAGTTCGTCATGCAGGCGCTGATTGACGCGAACGTAGGTGTCGACACTCCAGCGCGAGAAGTACCCCGCATTCGTCGCCATCCCCCGCCGCTGCACGAAGTCTTCGATCTGGATCCAGCGTCCCTCGAGGTCGTTGTTCAGAGGCGGATAGGTAATGATCGAATCGCGACCGCGCACGACCTCAGCCCACAGCGGATCGTCGAGTTGGTTGACCCACACCGGTTGCGATGTGAATCGGTGACGCACCTGGCTCATCGCTGGGTTTGAATCAACCACGCTCACCACGACTGCGAGGACCAACACCCCAACGGCGAGCCGCCGCGGCAAGCGCGTCGAGACCAACACGATGAGCGCGAGCACGATGACGTAATACAGCACCCACGACGAGCGTGCATGGGTGCGGAATGTCTGAGTGAACTGCTCCAAAACCGGCACGAGGTCGTATTCGAAGAACGTCCGTCGTCCGATTCCCGGTCGCATCGTCATCGAATACACGCCGAGAAGCAATGAAGCGATGAGCAGTGCACGGTGTCGTCGCTCGCGAATCGACTGAGTTGCAATTGCTATGACGGCAACGAAGAGCATGACGGCGACAGCCGTTGAGAACGCCTTGGAGGGAACTGCAACTGCGCACGCCCCGACGATTCCGAGACCGATGACAACGTCGCGCGTCGACACGGCGCCAGAGCGCTTGCGCACCAGTGCCACGATCACCACAGGCAGCACCACGAGTAGTAGTCCTGACCCAAGATAGGTGAACCCCTCGACGTCGCCGAAGAGCTCAAGCTGATTCGCCATCACATGCGACCAACCCGTCGAGAAGTCCGTCGCACTATCGATGAGCGCCATTGGCTGCCAGCGGAATCGGTAGGGAAAGTTCTCTGGGGTGACGCTCGAATCGCCGACGAAGAGTTTTCCACCGAGCGAAGCAAACCCCGAGACGACAGCCACGATGCCGAGCGACCCAACCACGATCGCGACCTGCCGCGCGAAGTCTCGAAGCGCCAAGCGCCGTCGCACCATCGAGGCGATCCAGATGGCGACCACCATCGGGACGAAGTAGGCCTGGATCAACAGCGCACAGCAGACGAGAATCGACCAGTTCCTCGCCGAATCTCGCTCGTCGAAATACAAACCGAGCGCGGCGAGGATCAGGAAGTGGCTCACGAGAGCGATGTGGCCATAGCCCTGATGAACGAGCCGATAACTCAACTGGCGCGAGAACGATGAGTACGGTCCCGAGCGCGCACAGCGAACGATCCGAGATTCGCCGTTGCAGAAGACGAAAACCGAAATACGCCTGGAGAACGAAACACAACCAAATCCAGGCACCGAGATACTGGAACGTCTCTGGCAACACGACGTTCAGCGGTTTGAACAGAAATGCCGCGAGCGGGATCGAGTCGGTGAAGACGATCGAACTGGCAAAGTCGAGACCGAGTTTCGGATTAGCGCCGAGTGGCCACTGGAGCAATGGTGTGCTCCTGAAGAATGCCCACCCGAGGTAGTGCTGGGCGGAGTCCCCGAGCATCAACCAGTCTCGGTTGGTCGGGTTGATGATCGCACCGCCCGTGGCGTAGACGAAGACGACCGTGCCGACCAGCAACGCGTACACCTGCGTGAAGTATCGCTCCGCGAATGCGGGCAAACGTCGCGCCACCGCTAGCGAGCCCGTTCGTCTTCTCCCGGTGAATATGCATCCGGCGGAAACTTCTCGCCTCGCGGAAGTGGGAAGTATCGGTGGTGCCACTGGCCCGTCACCTCGTAGATCGCAGTTCCGCGAGCGCCATCTGACGTCGTCACCTGCATCTCGCTGAGCCCGCCACCGAGCGTCTGCGGCGTCTTCGTTCCCCCGAAGCTGTAGCGCTGTGCCCATCGCCCCGTTGCATCCACGACGATGCGACGACCACCCTGCAACGTGAAGGTCAATCGTCCCGCAAGTCCGACGACGTCGTCGCCGAAACGCTCGTACGACGTGGAGTTGCCATGAGCATCCAGCCACGTGAGGTCGTGGGCGAAATCGATGACAGGGATTGGCTCGCTCATGTCGCTCGGCGCAAAGCATCCATCGGTGTACACGCGCGCACCATTCGGATACTCCCAGTGCCAGATGCTGAGCATTCCTTCCTCGAGCTGGATCGGTGTCCACATCCACAATGGGCAGCGCGCATGATTGCGGATCCCCCACGAGTGATCTCGTTGCCCCCACCACTTGTCGAGCGTCTTCGTGACGCCTCCACGCGTGACCGTTCCGGAGAACCACCCGCTCTGGAACATGTGTCGTTGATCCCAGATGATCTCGTGCCCGGACCGCATCGAGCCCCGCCGCAAGCCATATGGAGCGGTGCGCGCGGTGAACGTGAGGTCCATCGACACAGGTGCACTCGGGGACTCCTCCACCACCAAGCGCACGACGCGCTTCGGTTCAAGGATGTCGATCTTCACGGGGCCGACCGAGAAGTCGTCGTAGTCACCGTTCACGTGGCGCTCGTGACGCATCAGAATCGGTTCGTCATTGAAGCGACCGAGCTGCAGCGAGTCCATCACCTCGCGTGCGGGAAAGTGCGCGAGCGTGAGGATCGTGACGTCATCGGGACCCTGCGGCGATTGAGCAATGAAGAACAAACTCTCACGCCAGAATTGGTGGTGCACCTCGGTCGAGCGGAATGGCTCCGGAATCTGGTGCCCGAACCTTTCGTCTGCCGCGTCGAAGATTCCCATTGGATTCAGTCTGCCAGAGCCGAAAACGCGTCGAGGTCGACCACATGCTGAGCATGACGATTCGCCATCGCCATGAACATCTCGTCCCCACGGTCCGTCTGCTTGACGATCATCGACGCCACGACCGCCATCACGAACCCGGCGAACGTATACCTGCGATACAACGCCCACGCCTCGTCGTGTGACACGGCCACGGAGAAGCGGTCGAGTTCACTGAGGTACGCCTGGAGGAGTTCGTCTTCTGACTCGCGTCGGTCGGCGGGCACGAGACCCGCACCGATGAAGTAGGCGACGTCGAGCAGTGGACAACCGACAGCCGCGGTCTGGAAATCGACGACACCGACGAGGACCTCATTTGATCTCTTCATGAAGAGAATGTTGTCGAGCCGGTAGTCGCCGTGAATCACGGCGAACCTTGAGGGATCGTTGGTGAAGTAGTCCTTCGGCTCACGCGCGAATCGTTCGGCGACTTCTCGGCCGCCTCACCGAGACGAGAGGCGTAGCGATCCACGAATCCGGGGACGAGTTGACCAAACAGGATCTCGACGTTGCGCTTCTTCTCAGGCGGATTGCGGTGCAACCACGGGAGCGTCTTCA
>RFNE01000342.1 GCA_009927375.1 Actinomycetota bacterium
ACCCAGTCGAGCGCGCGCAGGCTGTCGAGAATCGAACCGCGAATGCGTGGGATGGCATACGTCTCGAACTTCACGCCCTGCGCCGGGTCGAAGCGATCGATCGCGTTCATCAACCCGAACACTCCCGCCGAGATGAGGTCACCGGTGTCGACACGCTTGGGCAGACCGCGGCGAGACGACCCGCGACGAACTTGATGAGCGAGGCATAGTGCACCACCAGCCACTCGCGTGCGGTTGCATCCTTGTCGTCGTGCCACTTCGTCCACGCCTGTTCGACGGTGAGCCGAACCGGCAGGGCGTTCATGCCATCAATTTATGCCCGCGGGTGGGAAACCTCATAAGCCGCCTTGAGGCGCTCTTTGCTCACGTGGGTGTATCGCTGAGTGGTGGCGACGTCGCTGTGGCCGAGCAGTTCCTGCACGGCGCGCAGGTCGGCTCCGTTGTCGAGCAGGTGGGTGGCAAAGGTGTGGCGAAGCGCGTGTGGATGCGTCGGTGAAGTACTGCGTGCATCCAGCAGTCGGCGCACGTCGCGAGGCCCGATGCGCTTGCCGCGCGCACTCAAGAACAGCGCGCCGTCAGTCGACTCACTCGCCACCTCGTGACGCAGCGTCATCCACGTCTTCACGGCCTCCATCGCCGGTTCGCCGACCGGCACCGTGCGCTCCTTGGAGCCCTTACCCATCACCGTCACGAACATGCGCTTGGCATTGATGCTCGCGACGTCGAGTGAGCACAACTCACTCACGCGCAAACCCGAGCCGTACAGCATCTCGACGATCGCAGTGTCGCGCGCGACCTTCCACGGCGGATCGTCGGGATCGGCAGAGGTCAAGAGTGCCGCGAGCTGGTCGGCGGTGAGCACCTTGGGCAGTCGGCCGTTGTCGTTCGGCGCGCGCACACCCGTCGTCGGATCGACATCCAATCTCCCGTGGCGCACGTGCCAGCCGAAGTACTTGCGCAGGCTTGCGAGCTTGCGACTCACGGTGCGCTTTGCGGACTTCGTCGTGACGAGGAACCCGATGTAGGTGCGCACCTGCACCTTGGTCACCCGATGCGGGAGTCGATCTTCTGGCGCGCGACCCACTGGGCGAATTGGCGG
>RFNE01000178.1 GCA_009927375.1 Actinomycetota bacterium
TGGCAGACGCGCTGGCTTCAGGTGCCAGTGTTCGCAAGGACGTGGGGGTTCAAGTCCCCCCTCGCCCACGATGGGTCAACTTGCAGAATTGCGTCGATCACAGAACCTTCTGTGGAACTTGACGCTGCGCGAACTGCGCGCAAAATATCGCCGTTCGTTCCTCGGTTGGGCATGGTCGATGCTGAACCCGTTGTCAAACATGTTGATCTACTGGTTCGTGTTCGGCGTGGTGTTCGGAGCGACCGCACCGAGGGGCGAGCCCTCGGGTCTTCAGGTCTACGCGCTGTATCTGTTGGCCGGGATCCTCCCGTGGGGGTTCTTCTCGCTCGTGACCAACCTCGGCATGGGCTCGTTGTTGTCGAATGCCGGGCTGGTCCGCAAGGTCTACTTCGCCCGTGAGACCTTGGTATTTGCCCAGGTGATCTTTTCCTTCGTTCAGTTTTCGATTGAGATGGCGCTCTTGTGCGTTGCGCTGCTCATCGCGGGGAGTCCGATCCTGCCGTGGATTCCAGTCGCTTTCTTCATGATGGTTCTGCTCGCGATTTATGCGAGCGGATTCGCACTCGCACTTGCAGCGAGTGCCGTGTACTTCCGCGACTTGCGCTATTTGTGGACGATCATCATCCAGGTGATGTTCTTCGCAACACCGATCATCTATCCACCAGACCGTCTCGATGGTCGGTTGTCGCGTCCGCTTGAACTGATCTTTACATGGAATCCGATGGCGGTGTTTGTGCAGGCGTTCCGACACCTGCTCTATTCGGGCACTTCGCCCGAATGGGGACATCTCGGTTATCTCACCGTGGTTTCAGTTCTCACGCTGATCGCGGGTTGGTTCATCTTCGTCGGGCTGTCGCGCCGAATCGCCGAAGAACTCTAAGCAGCCGTTACTCGCCGATCGACCACGTCGATGGCACCGCAACCACACCTTCTTCGAAGAGGTCGCGCTGGTGGACATCGAAGCGAATCCAGTTCGCGCAGTGGTCGTATTCCGTGGTTCCGGTCGAGTCTGTGCAGGCAACCGTGAGGTAATAGGTGCCCTCGAGCAGCGGAAGCTTCGGAATCTCCACGTTGACTTGTGACGTATCGGAACCGCTCAGTGTCGCTCCACTGCGCAGTGAAGTTGCCGACCACACGGTGTCGCCATCAAGTTTGGTGATGACCACTTTGACGATGCATGACGGAACGGTCTTCTGTGGGGTGAGTCGAATCCGAATCGTGACGGGGTCATTGGTCTCGACGCGTTCGATTGGAGACCCACTCTGTGACAGCAGTTGGACGTTGTCGATTCGCACGGCGTCAGTACCCCAGCGTTCGCGGAAATCGGCGTCCTTGGCGGTGTGTTGGGTGTAGCTCTCACCCGTGTACGCCGCGATCACCTCCGCCGACGGCCCTCGCATCTTTAACTTGCCCTTCTCCAACCAGACGACTTCCTTGCACAGCTGCTGCACGGCGGGGAGGCTGTGACTGACGACGACGATGGTGCGGCCGTCGCGACGGAACTCCTCGATCTTTTCGCTGCTCTTGCGTTGGAAGGCCTGGTCACCAACGGTGAGGACTTCATCGATGAGCAGGATCTCCGGTTCGACGTGTGTTGCGATCGAGAAACCGAGTCGGATCGTCATGCCTGACGAGAAGTTCTTGACTGGCGTGTCGATGAAGCGCTCGAGGCCAGCGAACTCGACGATGCTGTCGAACTGACGCTCAACGTCTTTCTTCGACATCCCCAGGATTGCGCCATTCAGGTAGACGTTTCGCGACCAGAGAGTTCGGTATGGAAGCCCGCTCCGAGCTCAAGCAGTGCTGCCACATTGCCGTTGACGCTGACCGAACCTTTGTCGGGGCGGTAAATACCGGTGAGGCACTTGAGCATCGTGCTTTTGCCGGAGCCGTTCGACCCAATGATGCCGAGCGTGGAACCGTGATCAACGGCGAATGACACGTCGTCAAGAGCCCAGAACTCTTCGTATCGTGCGCGGCGCCCTCGAAGGATCGCAGCTTTGATATAGCGATTGCGTTCGTGATACAGCCGAAAGTTCTTCGATACTGAATTGACGACGATGGCGGGATCGCTCATATGCCCTGCCGACGCTACCCGAGGCTCACTTGGTGAGATGGTGATCGCAATTGCTGGAGATGTGCACGCAACGCGGCAGGCAACACTTTCTTGTCCCAGTTGATGATCAACGAATCAGCGTGCTCGACGTAGTAGCGCTGCTCTTCCGTTGGGTTTGCAGAGTCCTGATACCAGGGCATGTGACGAGCGGTGTAGGGAGGTGCGGATCGCAGTGCCTTGTTGTTCTGATGGTGCTCACCTGGCCGATACATCGCAAACGTCGTGTCGATCTCCGCAATGAAGTAGCCGGCAGGACCGAGGTTCTTCCAGAACTGTGACTCCCACAGGATTACGTCGTCGCGATGCTCGTAGTGCTCTGGTAGGTCGTCGAGGCGCAGGCTGAAACCCACTTTGTCGATCGCGGGGTTCGCATCTAAGGTGTCACGGAATCGGTCGAGGACATCAGTCGGACATTCGGCGCATGGCACGACGTCGGGATCGGTGACGATGAAATGCTGTTTCAATCCAAGTCGAGTGACGAGTCCACTCAACCAGGGTGAACGGTGCCCGAGATTCGTCGAATGTCGCACGACATGGTGGGGGCTCTTGCCGAGGTAATCCCCCATCGGCTCGTAGGTGCTGGCGTTGTCATTCAGCCAGATGTTCTGTTGCCCCACTCCTTCGAGCCATGAGACGAGATCTTGGAGCGGTTCGAGTCGGTCGCGGACGTTGATGATGACCGGATATTGGGTCACGGTCATGTCAGGAGGATTTACCGAGCCGGGCAAGGAGGCGGCTGATTCTCTGAGCCAGTCGATAGTCGCGAGACGTTTCGATGGTTGCCAAGCGTCCACGCAGTCGATCGCGTTGGTCGGTCATCGCGGTCAACGTTCCCGACAGCTCTTCATGTTCCTTCGATAGCTGGTCGAGCCGTGACTGCAAGTCATTGCGCAACTTCGTTGCTTCTTCAAGGCCATGTCGAAGGGAGGCCAGCTCGGCGTTCAATTCGTGCAGCTTGGAGCCATCCTCGAGTGCCTCGAGCTCCATCTGCGTCTTGACGAGTTCGGCGACCTTGCTCTCGACGTATTGGCTGAGTTGTTCAGCCTTGGTCCGCAGACCGAAGGACTCGTCGATCAAGTCCTTGATGAGCGCGTCGCGATCGTCTGCACCGTCGGGCATCACTGATTCAGCCTACCGTGCGCCATTTTCGCCAATTCAGGCAACGAATTCACGGCGTTAGCATGACCGAGGGATATTGCGGA
>RFNE01000049.1 GCA_009927375.1 Actinomycetota bacterium
CAAGCCGGAACAGAAGCCGACGATCTTGATCGCCGCGTTGCGTGAGGGCATGCTCAAGCTCGGTGCTCGCGAGGCCGACGGCGTGATCATCAACTGGTTGTCATCGACCGACGTGTCCAAGGTCGCCAAGGTCGTCCACGATGCGGCGAACGGGGTTGACAAGGAGATTGCGGCACGGATCTTCGTGTGCCCGAGCGAGGACACCGAGACGGTACGTGCGGGCGCGAGGTTCGCGATCGCTGCGTACATGAACGTTCCCGTGTATGCGGAGTTCCATCGTTGGATGGGACGTGCACCATTGCTGCAGGGTATGTGGGATGCGTGGAAGGCGGGCGATCGCAAGGGTGCTCTGGCCGCGATTCCCGACCAAGCAGTCGACGAACTCGTGGTGCACGGCAGCCCGGCTCACTGTCGCGACGTGATCGACGACTACTTCCGCAATGGGGTGACGACGTCGTCGCTGGCGATCCTGCCACTCGATCCGAAGATGGACTACTGGACCGCGATCAAGGACTTGTCACCCAGCGCTCACTAGCGCGCCGAGGGAGAAGTACAGCGCCGTGAACATCGCGCTGAACAACGCGAGAGAGATGCCGATCTGCATGTACAGGAATTGCACCATCTTGCGATTGAACATGTTTTCGAGTTCGAGCTTGAACGAATCGAATCGTGCCTCAAGCTGATCCATCCGCATCTCGAGGCGATCCATTCGCACCGCAAGTCGATCCATTCGCGCTTCGAGCTGGTCAATCCGAACGTTGAGTCGTTGCTCGAGTCCATTCATTGATGACACGAGGTGGGTGAAGTTCCCATCAATCATCACGCTCATGTTGTAGAGGTCCTGTCCGGTTGCGGGTTGGTCGCGGCGTCCGGCGAGTTGCTCACTCACGGCGTGGGCGATCCGCTCGAGTGAGGGGGATTGGTTGTCTGGCATCGAGTCCTCCAAGGTGCTGATGTGCATCTCGATGTGTGCGCCACGAGTGCGACTGTGCCACAAGCCGTGCTCTGGCTGTCAAGGACCACTCCCGGGCGCCGTTTTGGATGTGCAGGGTCGCAGTTTGTCGGTCATCGGCAACTAGCGTTGGAGTCCCATGGCCCGCGAAAAGATCTACACCCGTGCGGGGGATGACGGCACGACGGGTCTCTTCTACGGCGGACGGGTTGGCAAGGATTCGGCCCTCCCGCGCGCCTATGGCGCAGTCGACGAGGCCCAGGCGATCCTGGGATTGGTACGTGCAGAGGCCGGCAAGGGGACCGAGCTCGATGACATGCTCGTGCACATCTGCCGTGACCTGTGGGTGCTGATGGCCGAGCTCGCCACGCTGCCGGAGAATCGCACGAAGTTGGTCGATGGCAAGTCCCGCGTGACGGCGGAGATGGTCGAGAAACTCGAGCACATGATCGACTCGCTCGACGAGCGGTTCGCCCCGCCGACGGACTTCGTCGTGCCCGGACAGAACAAGGTCTCTGCGCTCCTCGACGTCGGTCGCACCGTTGCGCGCCGTGCAGAACGGCACTCGCTTGCAGCCGCGCCACCACCGTCGCAGGCGTGCCCATATCTCAATCGTCTGTCAGACTTGTTGTGGACGCTCGCGCGCTGGCAAGAAGGCGTGTCGCTGCCCGTCAAAGACGTGAAGTAAGAACGAAGAGAAAGGACGACCCATGTCGTATTCAGTTGCCGCAAAGGTTCCTGCAGGAATCGCTTCAATCGGTGTCCCCGTTGCCTCCGAAGGAGCATTGCCGAAGGGCGTCTCGCTCTCTCGCGCGACGCTCGAGTCGCTCGGTTTCACCGGCAAGCTCGGTCAGACCTACGTCGTTCCTGCCGACAAGGGTCCGGTCACGATTCTCGTCGGCGTGGGTGAAGCGTCGAAGGTGACGATCACCGGACTGCGCAAAGCCGCCGCCGCATTGTCGCGTGCGGCGCTCCCGTATGCATCGCTTGCCACCGAACTCGCCAACGTAGGTCGAGTCGATCGCAAGCTCGCGGCCCAGGCCGTCGTCGAGGGGATCGCGCTCGCGCACCATCGCTACACGGATCTGAAGACGGTTGACAAGAAGTCTCCGAAGCTCGAAAGCGTGACGCTCGTCGGTGCGGGTGCAGCACTGCAGGCCGGTGTCAAGCGCGGTGTCGTGACGGCAACCGCGACGAACATGGCGCGTGACTTTGCGAACATGCCGCCGGCATATCTCACCGCGCGAATCTTCGCCGACAAGGCCGTCGAGATTGCCGGACAGACCGGACTCAAGGTCGAGGTGTTCAACAAGGATCAGTTGCTCGCGATGGG
>RFNE01000048.1 GCA_009927375.1 Actinomycetota bacterium
TCACGTCGGGCATCGTCGCGAACGTCGCCTCGGTGGGAAAGTCACGATCACCGAGTGCGGCGTTCACGGTGAGGATCTCGCGCTCGCCGACGCGCGCAACGCTGCGCGCCTGGGTGATCTGGTGTCCGACGACGGCGAGCGTGACGTCGATCGTCATCGTCTCGTTCGTGCGCGCATAGGACAGGTATTGCGACGTGGCCCACACGCATTGTCGACCGGACAACAACTCCATCGCCCGCACGGACGCTGCGAGTCCCGCGCCACCCCACAGGAAGTTTCCGCCGGTGACGAGACCGGGTCGAATCACCATCGACCACTGCCCCTGGGTCTCGGTGAATGTCGAGGACGGTTCGAGTCCGAGGAACGTCGTGCTATCCATGGGCGTGATTCACGCTAGTTGCGCGACTCGTCACGCAGCGAGCAGTGCGCGCGCGACGATGTCCGTGCAGAACGCGGTCAGGATCGCCAAGTACATGAGTCCGGTCGCGGCCATGACCGCCGAGTAGCTCTTCTCACGCAATGCCGCGCGCGTAGTGAACGCAAGCACGCCAGTGACCACCGCAGATGCCACCCAGAACCAACCGAGCACCCCGTCCCAGCCATCGTCGATCGTGCCGTTCAGCACACTCACCATCCCGGTCGGCAAGAGCAGCACCGCCACCTCGACGGGCCACGTCCAGATCACCGCGGTTGTCAATTCGTTCAACAACTTGCGTGGCATGCCCGGCTGGACGAGATACCAGTGACCGAGCAACATCGCGTCGCTCACCGCGCCGAGGAATGCCGTGCCGACCACGATGCGCAGCACCGCCACGAGCGTGGAGGACGCGCCATCGGCTGCAGCGATCGCTCCGGCGATCACACCCGGAACGCCGATGAGTGGCGCAAGGAGATCGAGCCTCGGTTTGGAATTGACGACGAGTCCAAACGACACGACGGCAACGGCGATTGCGGAAATCTCACGCACCCACACGATGCCGTAACGCCATCCGAGCACGACGGTCGAGAGTGCGAACACTCCATAGACGATGCGCAGCAACATTCCGTAACCACGTCCCGCGACGCCACGTCGTGTCGTGAACCACAGGAAGCCGAGACCACCGACCGACCACTGCAACATCACCGTGGCGGCGTCGAGGCGGATCATCGGGAGAAGAACTTAGGCGCGAACCGACACGAGTCGGTGGTCCGCCGAGTTCATCGACACGGGGCCTGCATCGGTCGCGACCACGATGTCCTCGAGTCGCATTCCCCATTTGCCGGGGATGTAGATGCCGGGCTCGACGGAGAACGCGTGCCCTGCTGCGATCGGCAACGTGTTACCGCTCACCATGTAGGGCTCCTCGTGAGCCTCCATCCCGATCCCGTGGCCCGTGCGATGCACGAAGTACTCGCCGAAACCGGCGGCCGCGATCACGTCGCGCGCAACTCGATCGACGCCCTCGCACGACGCACCGACACGACCAGCGGCCACGCCGGCGGCTTGGGCTGCGAACAGCACGTCGTAGGCCTCCGCGATGTCGCGCGGGATCTCCCCCGTCACGACGCACCGCGTGATGTCGGAGCAGTACCCGTTCATCGTTCCACCGAAGTCACAGAGCACGATCTCGTCCTTGGCGATCACGCGCGAACCCGGATGGTGGTGCGGACTCGCCGCGTTCTCTCCAGCCGCGACAATTGCAAAGTTGACGACGTCATGACCTTCGGCAAGCAGTCGTGCGGAGATGTCTGCGGAGACTTGCGCCTCCGTTCGACCGACGAGCGGAATCTGACCGGCGTGCAGTTGTGCGGCAACGCGATCGGCTGCCGCACCCGCGGCGGCGAGTGCCGCAATTTCAGCTTTGTCCTTGGCCATCCGCAGGCCGCCGACCACGTCGACGGCGCGCACGAATCGCGCGTTCGGCACGAGCGGCAACAACTCGACCAGGAATCGTGCCCACATCTGATCACCGACGGCGATCGTGCGAGCGTTGCCAAGGTGCTTCGCGACGAGTGCGACGGGATTGTCGGTTTCGTTCCACGCAACGATCGTGAATACGCCCGGCTGTTCGACGACGCGGGGCACCTCGAGTCGCGGCACGATCATCGTCGAGACACCGTCACGACCGACCACGAGCATCGTCAGTCGCTCGAGTGGCATTGCGTGATAGCCCGTGAGGTACGGCAGGTCGTGACCAACCGAGAGCAGCACCGCATCGACTTCTGGCGCGTCATCTCCTCGCGAACGCGAGCAATGCGCGCGAGGTAGTCGTTCGTCGTCGCGACCGGCTTGCTCACAGCGTCGCCTTTCCGACCTTGACCAGCGTGCCGTCGTTGAATTCCTGCACGGCCGTCACGAGCTCCTCGCGCGTATTCATCACGAAAGGACCATAGCGAGCGACGGGTTCGTTCAGCGGCTCGCCACCGAGGACGAGCACCTGTGCCCCAGCCTCGCCCGCCACGACACGCACCGAGCCC
>RFNE01000284.1 GCA_009927375.1 Actinomycetota bacterium
GTCCGATTCCCCGCGAGCGTCGTCGCAAGCTTCTCCGCACCGCGCACCGTTACACCGTCGACCTGCCATTGCACGTGTGAATCAGGAATCCCCTCGATCGTGCGATATCGAGCGAGCACCGTGCTCGCGCTCTTGGGTCCCCACCCCGACAGTCCTGGAAAACCATCCGAAGTGTCACCAACGAGACCGAGGTAGTCGGGGATCGATGCTGGACCAATGCCGAACTTCTCGACGACACCCTGCTCATCGGTGATGGTGCCATTGCGGCGATCCATCTGCACGACACGCTTTCCCTCCACACACTGAGCGAGGTCCTTGTCAGGCGACAAGATGAACACCTTGTGCACGGTGCGGTCTTCGCATGCGACTGTCGCTGCAGATGCGAGGGCGTCGTCGGCTTCGAACCGCTCCATGCGCCAGACAACAAAGCCCAAGGCTTCAAGTGCATCGGCTACGACAGGGATCTGCTCGAGGATCTCGGGTTCCATTCCCTCACTCGTCTTGTAACCGTCGTAGAGGTCATTGCGAAAGCTTTCGATCGTGTGGTCCATCGCAATCCCCACGTGTGTCGCCCCGTCGGTGAGCAACTGGATCGTCGAATTGAGCACACCGATCGTCGCCGAGAACGGGGCAGGTTTGCTGTGTCTAACGGCTTGACCGAAGTGCTGGCGGTACAGCTCGTACGTGCCGTCGACGAGGTGAACTTGCATGGCGTGACCCTAGCGACCGAGTGCGGGCACGAGCACGACGACAAATGCCGCGACGACAAGATATGGACCAAAGGCGAAGGTCGAGGTTCGAGTGGCGCGGCGCGAGAGCATCATCACTGCCGCGACGACTCCTCCAACGACGAAGGCAAGGAGCACGCCACGCAGTGCGATGAGTGCACCGATCGAGGCGAGATGGAGCACCAACACGCTGGCAAGACGCACGTCACCACGACCAAGTCCGTTTCTCGACACCGCAGAGAGCGCCGCAAGTGCGAGTGCAGTTAAGAACGCGGACCCAACCATGACCGCGATGCGCCCGGGATGTGCATCGGAGAGTGCGTCGATGGACAAGAGTACGAATCCAAAGAACCCAGCTCGCATCGTGGTTGCGCGGGCCAGGCGGTGTGTTGCGCGATCGACCACGACGTGCTCGAGTCCCATACTCGCAAGTCCACAGAACGCAAGGAATTGAAGCGTCGCACCGAAGCGTTGTGCAAGCGCGAGACCTAGTGCAAGACCAGCGACGAGGAAAAGCGTCCGCGACGTACGCACGATCGAGCCCATGTCGCGCAACACGCGACGCGTGCGCCGAGCGCTGGACGTTCCGATGAGGGCGCCGACAAGAATGCCGGCACACCACTCGAGAGGTGAAATGACTACTCCTGGACGAGTTCGATCAGGGTGCCGAAGCTTCCCTTCGGATGGATGAACGCAACGGTGGTGCCACGACTCCCCGGTCGAGGTGCCTTGTCGAGTGGCGTCGCACCAGCGGCAACCATTGCCTCGAGCGCTTTGGCGCAGTCATCCACGCGGTAACCGATGTGGTGCAGACCCTCGCCCGCTTCTCCAACGACTTCGCCACTGGCGAATCTGGACGGGTTGGAGTGAGCAACTGGATGTAACTCTCTGCCACCTTGAGGAGTGCTTCCTCGACGCCGTCTGACTCCACTCGTTCGCGGTGATCGACTATTGCCCCAAAGGCACGCTTGTAATAGTCGATTGCTGCTTCGAGGTCGTTGACGGCGATGGCGACGTGATCGATTTCAGTGAGCAACATGATTCCTCCTACTTGCGACGGAACAGGGTGAGGTTCTTCTCGCCAACCTTGGCGCGCAGTTCGGGATTGGTGACGCCCATGCCCTCCTTCGGAGCAAGGCAGAGCACACCGATCTTTCCTTCGTGCATGTTCTTGTGCACCTGATACGCGGCCTCACCGGTATCTGCAAGGTCGAACACTTGCGAGAGCACGGATGAATCATGCCCTTGCTGATCAGGCGGTTGGCCTCCCATGCTTCGCGATAATTGGCGAAGTGCGAACCGACGAGGTTCTTCAGGCGCATCCAGAAGTAGCGGTTGTCGAATTCGAGCATGTAGCCGCTCGTGGCCGCACACGTGACGACGGTGCCACCCTTCTTGACGACGTACATCGACGCACCGAACGTCGAGCGACCCGGATGTTCGAAGACGATGTCCGGATCCTCGCCGACGAGCGCGCGGATGTCGCCACCGAAGCGGCGCCACTCTGCCTCGTTGTGAGTGTTGTCATCGTTCCAGAACTTGTAGCCCGCCGCGCTGCGGTCAATGACGGCCTCACAGCCCATCTCGTGGAGGATCTTCGCCTTGTCTGGCGAGCTGACGACACCGACTGGGATACCGCCGCCGTTGAGGACGTACTGCGTGGCGTATGCGCCAATGCCACCAGTTGCTCCCCAGATCAAAACCACATCTCCCTGCTTCATGTGTGCGCCGTTCGGCGACACGAGCATGCGATAGCTGGTGGAGTTACACAGCGCATTCACTGCGGCCTCCTCCCACGAAGATGCTCAGGCTTTGGCATCAACTGGTTGGCCTTGACGACGGCGAGGTCGGCGAGCCCGCCGAAGTTCGTCTCGTATCCCCAGATGCGCTGGTTGCTGCCGAGCATCGAGTCGTCGTGTGAAGTCGGGTCCTGGTCGTCCACGTGGTTGCAGTGCACCGTGATTCGATCTCCTGGCTTCCAGCTGCGGACCGCTGAGCCCACGCGTAGCACCACGCCAGAGGCGTCACTCCCGATCACTTGATAGTCACGATCGTGGCGCTTGGCCCACTCACTCTCGCGAGCGAGGCGGGCGAGAGAGCCGAAGGTGCTCACCGGCTCGAAGATGCTGCTCCACACCGTGTTGAAGTTGATGCTGCTCGCCATCACGGCGATGAGCACCTCATCCGGGGCGATTCGGGAATTGGCACATCCTGGATGGACGGTCTTGCGTGGGTCCTTCTGTTGCTCGGCACGCCCTTGAAGGTGTCCTGCTCGGACTTCAAGACCACGGCTGCGCGATAGGACTCGGGGATCTCAGAGCCGCGAATGCTGCCGAGTCGGCGCGGGCTTCAATGGCGTCGAGGATGTGTCGCATAGAGAAACAGTACCGATGTTCGGGGCGTACGCTCTAGTCCATGCCTGGTTCATACATCGTTGCTGGAGCCCGTACACCGATCGGAAAGATGAGCGGGGCACTCGCCTCGTTCAGCGCCGCAGACCTCGGGGGCTTCGCCATCGCCGAAGCGCTCAAGCGCGCTGGCGTGCGACCCTGACCAGGTGGACCACGTGATCATGGGACAGGTATTGATGGCTGGTCAGGGCCAGGTCCCCTCACGCCAAGCTGCAGTGAACGCAGGCATCCCGATGAGCGTGCCGAGCGTGAACGTGAACAAGGTGTGTCTCTCCGGTCTGAACGCGATTTACCTCGCAGACCAGATGATCGCCAACGGTGATGCCGACATTGTCGTTGCAGGCGGCATGGAGTCGATGACGAATGCGCCATACATCGCACCAGGTGCGCGCGGGGGCTTTCGCTTCGGCGACACACAACTCCTCGATGCGATCCAGCGCGACGGTTTGTGGTG
>RFNE01000046.1 GCA_009927375.1 Actinomycetota bacterium
TGGTCACGTCGATCGAACTCGAAGCGATGGATCTCGCTTTGAGCCTTGCTCGCGAAGCGTCCAACGTCGGAGAGGTTCCAGTTGGTGCCGTCGTGCTGCGAGATGGGGCAGTGATTGCGAAACGTCGTAATGAGCGCGAACAGACGAATGATCCCACCGCTCATGCTGAGGTCCTCGCACTGCGTGACGCTGCACAAGTAGTCGGCTCGTGGAACTTGAGTGGGTGCACGCTGGTGGTCACGCTCGAGCCGTGTCCGATGTGTGCAGGAGCAATCCTCAACTCGCGAGTAAGACGGTTGGTGTTTGGTGCAGCTGATCCGAAGGCTGGATCAACCGGAACGCTCTACAACCTGATGTCTGATCCTCGCTTGAACCACGAGGTCGACGTTGAGCACGGATGCCGTGCTCAGGAGTCGCGTGACCTACTCATGGAGTTCTTCGCTCACAAACGCTGACGAATAATTCGCCGATAGCCTTCCCAAACGGAAGGGTGCCAGAGCGGACGAATGGAACGGTCTCGAAAACCGTCAGGGGTGCAAGCCTCTCGGGGGTTCAAATCCCCCCCCTTCCGCCATGAGACCGCCTAGTGGCGGCGAGCGAGCCGGAAACGGATCGTGTGTCCCAGAATCTGCAGGCCGTACTTCACGCTGTTGACGTGTGAGATCTCCTCGCCATAGAAGGTGGGGATCTCGATCTCGGCGATCCGTTGGCGAGTCGCCACCATTTGCAGGATGATTTGGGTGTCGAAGTCGAATTCGTCGGAGTTGTCCTGAAAGTCGACACCGCGAAGTGAAGAAACCCGATAGGCCCGGTAGCCCGAGTGCCACTCGGAGAGTGATGTGCCGACGAGCCAGTTCTGGATGGTCGTGAGGCAGATGTTGCCGACATATTTATAGAGCGGCATTCCACCCTTGCGAGCGCTCCGGCGATTGAGCATGCGCGAGCCGAACACCACATCTGCAGACCCGTTGACGAGCGGAGCAGCGATCCGGGGGAGTTCCTCTGGTGCGTACTGACCATCTCCATGGAGGAGGATCACGATGTCGACGCCGTGGTCGATTGCCCACTGATAGCCGAACTTCTGGTTTCCCCCATACCCGCGGTTGATCGGGTGAGTGACGACGGTGATGGGAAGGCTGGACCGCACCATGTATTCATTGACGACCGCAGTCGTGGCGTCCGTGCTGGCGTCATCGCAGACGAGGACGGTCGAGATCTCTGGGATGAATGACTCAGGGATTCGATCAAGCACGGCCTTGAGGGTGTCTTGTGCGTTGTAAGCAACGACGAGGACGGCGATCTTCGGTTTCATCGTCAGTCCCA
>RFNE01000045.1 GCA_009927375.1 Actinomycetota bacterium
GTCGTGGCTGATCTTTTCGCGCACGCGATACGCGATCGCACGAGCACCGTTCCACGAGCGGAACACCGCCTCGACCGCGCCACGCAACTGCTTCATCGGCTCCTGCGGGAAGTCCTTGCCGGTCTCGCGCTTGACGACCGACTTGTAGGTCTCGCACAGCGACTTGAGCGCCGACGACGGCAGATCGGCGTCACTCTTCACGCCCGCCTTGTGCTTGGCCTCCTCGAACGGATGCTCGAACTTGGCGCCGTCGATGCCGAGCACGATGCGGCCGTACATCGAGATGAATCGGCGATACGAGTCGTAGGCGAAGCGCTCATCGTTGGTGCTCGTGGCGAGACCGATGACGCTTGCGTCGTTCAGACCGAGGTTGAGGACCGTGTCCATCATTCCCGGCATGGAGAACTTGGCGCCCGAACGCACGGACACGAGGAGCGGGTTCGCAGGATCACCGAGCTTGGCCTTCATCTTGCGCTCGAGACCCGCGACGTGGGTGGCGAGTTCCTTGTCCAGACCCTTCGGCCAGCCCGAGTGCATGTAATCGCGGCAGGCATCCGTGGTGACCGTGAAGCCGTGCGGCACGGGCAACTTGAGCACGCTCATCATTTCGGCCAGGTTGGCGCCCTTTCCTCCGAGCAGATCCTTCAGGCTCATCGGGGACTTGCGGTGCTTGTGGTCGAAGGCGTAGATGTACGGCATTCCACAAGTCTACGGTTCGTGCCCGAACTCGGGCCGAGGCGAGCGTCGCTCAGGCGCCTCGCTTGACGAGCGCAAACGCGCGGTGACCGCCAACGGAGGTGACGACACCGACCACCGCCCCGTCGCGCACGACCTCGGACCCGACGACCATCTCGGGTGAACGCTCGATGACCCGAAGTTGTCGTGGCGGGGTCGCCTTGCGTGAGTCCATCCGCTCGACGAGTTCCTGTCCGGGATAACAACCCTTGGTGAAACTCACTGCGTGTTCGACGATGCCCGTCTCGGCGGGAACCATGTCGGTCGAGATGTCCTGACCCATGAGCGGCCATTCACACTCGAGACGAAACGCGTCGTAGTCCTCCATCGTTCCCGGCGGGATCGACTCGCCGAGCCCGACGTTCGGTGCGAACACGTCCCAGGCACGACCGTC
>RFNE01000124.1 GCA_009927375.1 Actinomycetota bacterium
CGGATCGCACGCCACACCTGGCCACTCAGCTCCATGTCCGCACGCACGCGGATCTTGAAGCGATTCAATCTCGCGAGCGCGGCCTCGCCGAAACCAGGCTCCATGTCGAGCACGTAGCGGTCGTGCGTCGCACACGTGATGCGAACAACGACGTCGATCTTGCCCGTCGGTTGCAAGAGGAACGCATACCGCGAGTCGCCGATCTCGAGAGAGTTCACGTCCTGGCTGACCTGGGAGTGTAGATACGTCTTTGCATCCGGTCCCGTCACCGTGATGACGTCACGCTCGATCGGAACGAAGAACGCACTCATTGGCGTTGCGCGCGACGTGCGCTCATTCGTCGCGCCGCAGGAAGCGCGGCGAGCAACGCGGCGATCTTGTTGTGGCACTCGAGATCTTCGTCCTGCGGAATGCTGTCTGCGACGATGCCGGCGCCGGCCTGCAGCGATGCGCCCTTCGGTCCGACGAACATCGTGCGGATCGCAATCGCGGTGTCGAGGTTGCCGCTGAAGTCCACGTAACCGACGACTCCTGCATACGGTCCCCTGCGCGTCGGCTCGAGCTCGGCGATGATCTCCATCGCGCGCACCTTCGGCGCTCCGCTCACGGTGCCGGCGGGAAGCGTGGCGCGCAACACGTCGATCGGTCCGAGTCCTTCGCGCAACTCACCCGAGACTTGCGAGGTGAGGTGCATCACGTGGCTGTAGCGCTCGAGGGTCATCATCTCGTCCACGTTCATCGTGCCGAACTTGGCGACGCGCCCAACGTCGTTGCGGGCGAGGTCGATGAGCATGACGTGCTCGGCGATCTCCTTCGGGTTCTCGCGCAGCTCGGCGGCGAGGTGACGGTCGTGTTCGTCATCGCGCCGCGCTTGCGCGTACCCGCGATCGGTCGCGAGATCACCCTGCCACCGAGGAGTTGCACCATCGGCTCTGGCGAACTGCCCACGATCGTGATCTCGGGATGGCGCACGTAATACATGTACGGGCTCGGGTTGACCTGACGCAGCACGCGATAGAAGTCGAACGGGTCGGCGTTGAGTTCGATGTCGGTGCGCTGCGACAGCACGACCTGGAAGATGTCGCCCGCGCGGATGTACTCCTTGGCGACCTCGACCGATCGTTGATAGTCGCTCCCCTTGGCCACCTCTCGCGCGGCAACGGCTCGCTCCTCATCGCTCGGCGGTTCGACGGCGACGTCACTGAAGGGCTTGGAGAGATCGAGAACCGTGCGTTCGATGCGCGCGATTGCCGCGTCGTAAGCAGCGTCGATGCCCGTTGCGTCGAGACCATGCACCGCGACGCTTTCGAGCACGTAGGCGCGTTGGCGCCAGTGGTCGAAGGCGACGAGTGAGCCGATCATCGACATCACCGCATCGGGAAGTCCGCGATCATCGGCACCACCTTCGGGAAGCTGTTCCACCTCGCGCACGACATCGAATCCGAGGAACCCCATGAGCCCACCTTGCAGGGGCGGCAACTCAGACAGAAACGGTGCGCGATAGATCTCCAGCAGCGACTCCATCGCGGCCAAGATTCCGCGGTCGAGCACCGTGCCGTCGGGAAGCGGACCGTCGGCACTCACGACGCCATCGCGCAACACGAGCGTGCGCTGCGCATTGCGACCGACGAAGGAGTATCGACTCCAACGTTCTCCGTGCTCGACGGATTCGAGCAGGAACCCGGGTTGATCACCGACGAGTTTCAAATACGCCGACACCGGCGTCTCGACGTCTGCAAGGACCTCGGTCCACACCGGCACCACGCTGTACTGCGCGGAGAGTTCGCGAAAGGTCGCGCGGTCGGGCTGGATGCGCATCAGATGTAGAGACCGGTGGATGCTTCGATACGCGAGGCCGCGACCGCGTGCAGGTCGCGCTCGCGCAACATGATGTAGTCCTGACCTCCGACCTCGACCTCGTAGCGATCGTCGGGGCTGAAGAGCACCTGATCCCCCACCTCGGCGACGCGCACGTTCTGACCGAGCGCAACCACCTGAGCCCACACGAGCCGCTTGGCCACCTGCGCGGTCGCGGGAATGAGGATTCCACCCATCGAACGGCGCTCGCCGTCGGTCGACGGGATCTTCACGAGAACCCGATCGTTCAACATCTTGATCGGGAGCTTTTCCTGCGCGGAAGTCACGCCTGAAGGGTACTGGTCACCCTCGGCGGCTTCACCCCGAATTGTCGGGCTAGCGACCTTGGCGGCTGCTCGTTGCACGAGACGAAGCGCGGTGTTCACGCCCCGCTCCGCTTCGTACATCGCCATCAACATGTCGTCACCGACGTCGGCCGCCTGCGGATCGCGGATTGCCATCGCTCGGCGCTGTGCGAGATCGGCGATGCGCTCGCGGCACCGCTCGAGTGAGTCCGCGAGTGCGGCCAACTCGGCGCGAGTGCTCTCCGTGTTGGCGTCCGACATTCATCGCATCCTAAGTGCTGCACACAAGCCCAGACATGACAAAGGCCCCCGAAGGGGCCTCCATCACGTGATTCCAGGCGGCGGACCCGGAATCACCGTCGCGCGATGAACTCGCGCGGAGACCACAACCTATCGGGTGAAAAGTTGGCCCACCAAGTCAGCGCGACCGATTGCTTCGTCCGCCAGCGGAGCGCGCCATTTGAGCGCGAGGCAACTCTGACGATGGGCAAATGTCGGCCAATTCACATGTCACACACATGGGCTTCTTCGCATCACACACCCGTCGACCGTGCAAGATGAGGCGCAGCGAGAACTCGCCCCACTCGGCGGGCGGCAGCAGTGCGTTCAGTTCGTGCTCCACTTTCACCGG
>RFNE01000256.1 GCA_009927375.1 Actinomycetota bacterium
CCGAGCAACAACTGGTAAAACGCCGCACCGTCCTTATCAACACCTAAGATGCCAATATGACCGATATGATGGTGTCCACAACTATTCATGCATCCGGAAATCTTGAGCTCTAGGGGGCCAAGATTTTCTTGTTCGTCCAAGCTTGCATAACGATTTGCGATTTCATCGGCAATGGGTAGTGATCGCGCATTAGCTAGTGCGCAGAAGTCACCGCCCTCACCGAAGAGCGGGTACGAAGAGCCGTGTTCGCACGTGAACGAGGACATGTTCTCGATCACACCCGCCACGCGAAGGAAACTGCGACGTGCCATGTCAGCGGCTCGTATCGCGACCTTCTGCGCCGACACTGCAGGAGTCGTGACGATGATGAGGTCCGTGCGCGGAAGCATTCGCGCAAGTCCCATCTGCACGTCACCGGTTCCAGGTGGCATGTCGATCAAGAGGTAGTCGAGCTCACCCCAGTGGACGTCGTTCAAGAACTGCTCGACAGCCTTCGTGAGCATCAATCCGCGCCACATCAGCGCGGTTTCTTCGTCGTCGACGAGCATGCCGGTCGAGACCACCTTGAGGGTGCCCGAATCCGATCTTGCGCTCATTCGGAATGATCTTGGGCTTCTCGGAGTCGCCGACTCGTTGTGCTTCCAGTCGGTCGGACATGTTCAGCATGCGGGGAACGGAAAAGCCCCAGATGTCTGCGTCCAACACACCAACCACGTGACCACGCGCAGCAAGTGCACAGGCGAGATTGACGGTCACCGAGCTCTTGCCGACGCCGCCCTTGCCGCTCGCGATCGCGAGCACTCGCGCATTCATCGGAACTTGTGTATCCCCAGCCTGCTCGCGAGCGTTCCAGCGGGCACGTGTCATCACGGCGCTGCGTTCCTCGCTCGTCATCTCACCCCAGTCGATGGTGACCTTGGAGACTCCTGGGTGGGTGAGGAGGCGGGACTCGATGTCGTTGCGGATCTGGACCCTGAGCGGGCAGCCACGAATCGTCAGCTTCATGGCGATCGAGATGACACCGTCTGCGCCGACGCCGATGTCTCCAGCCATCCCGAGGTCGACGATGTTGTCGCCGAGTTCGGGGTCCATCACGGCCCGCAGAAGTGTGCGCACTTCGTCTGCGGTGGGGGGCGGCACGACTCGGCCGGTCATGTCCCAAAACCTACCGTTGAAATCAGCCTTTCGCCTTGCAGTGCTTGGCAAATCGCGATGTCCTCGCTGTAGTCTGAGTTCATGATCACTCTCACCGATACAGCTGCAGCCAAGGTCAAGGAATTGCTTCAGGCGGAAGGCGCGACGGATCTCGCACTGCGCGTCGCCGTGCGCCCAGGTGGATGCTCGGGATTCTCGTACGAGATGTTCTTCGACGGTGACATCGCTCAGGATGACCAGACCGTCAACTTCGGTGACGTAAAGGTCGTCGTCGATCAGGCTTCATCGCAGCTGCTCGTCGGAGCAAGCCTCGACTATCAGGACGGACTCACCGACGCGGGTTTCAAGATCAACAACCCGAACGCAACCCGCACCTGCGGTTGCGGCAATAGCTTCAGCTGAGCAACAACTCTCGTAGTTCGACTTCGTCGAACACCGCATCGAGTCGTTCGACAATCGTTCCTTCTGCGTTGGTGATGAACAGCGCCGGCTCGTACGTCATCGCGTAGTTCGTAACCGCAGGCGCAACCGTCGTCGCCGTGTCGTCCGTGTACACCTCGGCGTGGACGACCACGTAGCGATCGGCGAGTTCATCCTTCAGCGCAAGTAACCCGTCAAGTGCGGGGCACACGATCCCGTCGAGCAGTGAGCTGGAGTCCCGATGAGATACACGACGGGAAGAGAGCTAGCGAGTGCTTCGGTGAGCGTGACGTCGTGGAATGGGCACGGTTCTGGCGTGCGAGTGCACACCGGGTCTACACCACGTGGGTCGTCGAATGTCGGGGTGTCGAATGGTGGCAGCGGTGAACCCACAAGCGGGACTCCGACCGTTGCAGGGTCGACGACTTGCACTCCTGCGCCATCAGCGGGTCCACCTTCCACGACGAGTGAGTAGACGCCGATCTCGCTGACCTCCACTCGAAATGGCCAGTACGGAATCGACATTCCGGCATCGTGACGGGGAGCGGTGAGGTTCTCGACCACGACGGCACCCGTTTCAGCGTTCACCAACGACGCGGTCAACGTGTCAGGCAGGTCGGCCCCTGAGAGCAGTTCGGTTTGGTCGGCGAGTGAGATCGGCAGGCGAACGCGACCAGGAACTTGGATCTGGGGGAAGCGCTGCACGATCTGCCAGCGTTCCGTCGTCGAGTCGGACGATGACGATGAGCAAGAGGAGATGAGTGGCGAGAGCGACGCAAAACCGACGGCGCCAAGTCCGGTCGTGAGGAACGTGCGGCGCGTGATCACGCGATCATCGTAGGTTGCGGGGCAGCGTCTACGCTTGTCGCATGGCAGCAAAGAAGAAGTCAGCACCGAAGAAGAAGGCAAAGCCAGCACGCAAAGCAGCGAAGAATGCTGCAGCAAAGTCACCGAGCGCAAAGCCACTGGGGCCATACACGCCCGTCGTGCGCGCAGGTGACTGGATCATCGTGTCGGGTCAACTCGGCGTGCAAGACGGCAAGATCGTGTCGGGTGGCGTTGCTGCGCAGACCACGAAGGCCGTCGAGAACTTGAAGGCCCAACTTGCCTCCGTCGGTGCGAACATCAACGATGTGAAA
>RFNE01000259.1 GCA_009927375.1 Actinomycetota bacterium
CCGAAGGATGCCATGCCGTCGATGGTCGACAAGTTGGCCGAAGCGTTCCCTGGTTCGCAGATCATCGACAAGAAGCGCAAGTAAAGAGGCAGATCTCGACGATGGCGAACGCATACACCCCACCGATGCAGGCCTTGATCGACGCACTTGGTCGGCTGCCCGGTATCGGACCGAAGTCGGCCCAGCGCATCGCGTTCCATCTGCTGAAGACCGATGAGGTCGACGTCCATCGCCTCGCCAAGGCGATCACTGAGGCCAAGGCGCTCGTGCGATTCTGCGAACGTTGCTTCAACTTCTCCGAGGGCCGTCTGTGTCACATCTGTGTCGACGAACGTCGTGACAACTCGGTGATCTGCGTCGTCGAGGAGTCGCGCGACATCATTGCCGTAGAAAAGACGGGCGAGTTCCGCGGTCGCTATCACGTGTTGCTCGGCGCCATCAATCCGCTCGAGGGCGTCGGGCCCGAGCAATTGAAGGTGCGTGAACTCCTCGCACGCCTCGAGGACGAGGGGATCACCGAGATCATCTTGTGCACCAATCCCAATACGGAGGGCGACGTCACCGCGCTGTATCTCGCTCGTCTCTTGAAGCCGCTCGGCCTTACCGTTACCCGCATCGCCTCCGGTCTGCCAGTCGGTGGCGACCTCGAGTACGCCGATGAATTGACACTCGGCCGCGCCCTCGCGGGACGCCGAGAAATCTCCGCCTAACGCCGCGACGACAGCGCGTGGCGCTGTGAGTGATAATGCCCGTGCGTCCGCTGACGACGTAAGCAACGATGCACGTGATCGTGAGCGCGACGATCGGCGACGCACCATACAGCTCGACTCCGATGACGATGCACGCGAGTGGTGTATTCGCTGCGGCCCCGAACGTGGCCATCATCCCCACGGCTGCAAACAACGGTGTCGACGCACCGAACATTGACGCGAGCTGTGAACTGGCGAGCGCACCCATGATGAAGAGCGGGACCATCTCACCACCGATGAATCCGGTGCCGAGGCTCACGCTCGTGAAGACGAGTTTCCACAGAAATGCGCCAGCCACGAGTCCGGCACCACCGACGAAGGCGGCCTGGGCAAGGGGTTGCGACAATCCCAAATAGTCACGCGTGCCCGCGAGCGCGGTGAGGACGAGCACGATGACACCGCCAACCGCAGGTCGCAGCGGTGGATATGAAATGAACTTCTGTGAGGTGTGTTGGACGAAATGCGTGAGCGAGATGAACGCCCGTCCAATGGCGGCGGCGACGATCGCCACGACGAGGAGTTGAGCGGTGAGCGTCCAAGAAAGCGCGGGTGCGATCACCGCTGGCTCCACGATGTGTCGGTGACCGAGCCACTCGACGAGGTGGAAGCTCGAGAACCCGGCAATGAGCGCTGGTAGGACAGCTTCGTATCGAATGCGCCCTTTCTCCTGCACCTCGAGGGCAAACACGACTCCACCGACGGGGACGCCGAAAGTCCACCGAACGCAGCTGCGATTGACGTGATCAGGAGCACCTTGCGGGTTTCGGGAGATGGTTTGAAGAGGCGAGAGATTCCGTCCGTCACGCTTGCGGTGATCTGAATGCCCGCACCTTCGCGACCAGTGGAGGCGCCGAAGAGGTGGGAGATCGCAGTCGACAGGAAGACGAATGGCGCCATCCTGCGCGGAACGCCACCACCCGGCTCGTGAATCTCTTCGAGGACGAGGTTGCTCCCCCGTCGCACCGACTCACCGCCATAGTGAAACGCAAGTCCGATGAAGAGTCCTGCAACTGGCAGGAGATAGATGATCCAATCGTTGTCAAGACGAGTGTCGTTGCTCCAGGACAACACCTTCAGAAAGAGGTAGGAGACACCGCCACCAATTGCCCCGACGCCTATTCCGGCGCCGAGTGAGAGTGCGAGGTCTTTAGACCGTGCGAACAACGAGCGCATCGCCCTGGCCGCCGCCACCGCACAGTGCGGCTGCACCAGTGCCGCCGCCACGACGGCGAAGTTCATACAGCAGCGTCAAGGCAAGTCGGTTGCCGCTCATGCCGATCGGGTGTCCGAGCGCAATGGCTCCACCGTTCACGTTGACGATCTCATCACTGATGCCGAGTTCCTTCATCGAGGCGATTCCTACCGCGGCAAAGGCCTCGTTGATCTCGAACAGATCGACATCCTTCACTGACAAGCCAGCTTTGTTGAGCGCCTGCATGATGCTGCGGCTCGGCTGGTGGAGGAGAGATGCGGAGTCCGGTCCTGCAACCATGCCGTACGAGACGAACTGACCGAGCGGTGTTGCGCCACACGCATCGAGCGCCTTCTTTGACATCAACACGACTGCAGAACCTGCGTCACTGATCTGGCTCGCGTTGCCTGCGGTGATCGTGCCTGCCTTGTCGAAGGCGGGCTTCAAGCCTGCGAGTGACTCCATCGTCGTGGACGCGCGCACGCCTTCATCCGTGTCGACGATGACGGGGTCGCCCTTGCGCTGCGGAATTGCAACAGGGACGATCTCCTCGGCGAGACGACCCGCGGCGATGGCCGCTGCCGCACGCTGGTTGCTCTTCATTGCGAGGTCATCTTGTGCCTCGCGTGAGATGTTGCCTGCGGCGTAACGCTCGGTGCCGAGACCCATCAGGCATGCATCGAAGGCG
>RFNE01000325.1 GCA_009927375.1 Actinomycetota bacterium
GAGCAGTCGGGTGGAAGCGTCGAGGGATTGATCGGTGGCACGACGGGTGACTCCGATGATGACGAGCTGTTGCGTCAGGCGATGGATCTCGTCGTGCGCACGCGCCAGGGCTCGACCTCGATGCTGCAGCGCAAGTTGAAGGTCGGCTTCGCTCGCGCGGGCCGCCTCATGGACCTGCTCGAGTCGCGCGGCGTCGTCGGACCGAGCGAGGGCTCCAAGCCCCGCGAAGTGCTGATGTCGATCGAAGAGCTCGAAGCGCTCCAGCAAGCCAGTTAAACGACCCTCGGTCCACCGCCTACAGTGCGGTCATGGCTGAATTCACCGAGGTTGCATCAGGTCTCAAGTTTCCCGAAGGTCCAATTGCTCGACCAGACGGTTCGATCGTGCTCGTCGAGATGTTCGGCAAGCGCATCACGTGCATCGCGTCGGACGGATCGACGTCCACGCTCGCCGAGGTTCCAGGTGGACCGAATGGCATTGCGTATGGCCCGGACGGTGCGCTGTACATCTGCAACAACGGAGGGTCGTTCACCGAGGTCGACTTCCTCGGTCTCACGTTCCCCGGTCCGTTTTCTCCCGAGAACTACATCGGCGGTCGCATCCAGCGACTCGACCCTGCGACGGGCGAGTTGCGAGACCTCTACACCGAGTGCAATGGCAATCCACTGCGGGCCGAACGACATCGTCTTCGACACCGCGGGCGGCATGTGGTTCACCGATCACGGCATTCGTCATGGCCGCAGCGCGGACCTCACCGGTATCTACTACGCAAAGATCGATGGCTCGTCGATCACCGAGGTGATCTTTCCGAGTGAGGCGCCGAACGGCATCGGTCTTTCACCTGACGGATCGATGTTGTATTGGGCGGAGACGTTCACGGGCCGCGTGCACCAAGCCAAGATCGCCTCGCCAGGAGTGCTCGAGGGTTACTCCTCGCTCGACCCAGCCAACTGTCTGTGCGGTTGCCGGGCTGCAACTGCTCGATTCGCTCGCCGTCGACGGAGCGGGCAACGTGTGTGTGGCCACGCTTGGTTTGCAGGCCGCGGGAATCACCGTGATCGCGCCGAGCGGCGAGATCATCGAACAGGTCTTGACCGGTGATCCGCTCACGACGAACGTGTGCTTCGGCGGACCCGACATGTCGACTGCGTATCTGACGTTGTCGGGCACGGGTCGGCTCGTGTCGATGCCGTGGCGACACGGGGGACTGCGCCTCAACTTCAACTGATCGACACTGCATCGATCACGGAGTGCTGCAACGGTAGGATTTCTGGCGTGACCCAGCGGTTCTATGTCGAAACGTTGGGCTGTCCGAAGAACGACGTCGATTCCGACAAGATCATCGGAACCCTGCTCGCAGACGGTCTCATCGCCACCGACGATCCGAGTTCGGCCGACCTCGTCGTCGTCAACACCTGCGCCTTCATCGAGGAGGCGCGCCGCGAGTCGATCGACACGGTGCTCGCACTCGCCGAGGGTCGCAAAGAGGGTTCCCGCCTCGTCGTCACGGGATGCATGGCCGAGCGCTACGGGGCCGAGCTCTCCGAGGCGCTTCCCGAGGTTGACCAAGTAGCCGGATTCGGCGTGCCGGTGCAGCTGGGGCGAAAGCCACTCGCGGTGAGCACCGCCGACGTGCCGAGCTTCGATCTTCTCAACCTTCCGCGCCCGAAGTCGGTCCATCCATGGGCATACGTGAAGATCGCCGAGGGGTGCGACCGCACGTGCGGGTTCTGCGCGATCCCGTCCTTCCGTGGACCACAACGCAGCCGCGACATCGCCTCGATCGTCGAGGAAGTCGAACAGCTCGAAGTGAAGGAAGTCGTGCTCGTCGCCCAGGATCTCGCGAGTTACGGCAAGGATCGCCCCGGTGAACTCGGGGCAGGTTCGATCGTGCGTCTCGTCAATGAGGTCGCCGCGCGCGTCGAGCGCACCCGCTTGTTGTACCTCTATCCGAGCGACCTGTCCGACGCGCTGATCGATGCGATCCTCGCGACCAACGTCGCGTACTTCGATCTCTCGCTCCAACACGTGTCCAAAGAGCACCTGCGCCGCATGCGTAGGTGGGGCGACGGGAGCGTTTCCTGCACCGCATCGCCGACATCCGCGCGCGTGAACCACAAGCGGCGTTCCGCAGCAACTTCATCGTCGGCTACCCGGGTGAGACCGAAGACGATCACGACCAGCTCGTCCGTTTCGTCGAGGAAGCACAGCTCGACTGGTGTGGGTTCTTCACGTACTCACGCGAAGAGGGCACGTATGCCGCCGATCTCGACGGGGCGGTTCCTGAGTCGCTGATGCAGGAGCGCATCGCAGAGTTGCGCGAACTCCAAGACTCGATCACTGCCTCCAAGCGGGACGAGTTGATCGGCGAAACACTCTCGGTGCTCGTTGATGAGCGTGGGATCGCCCGCAGTTCGCGCGAGGCCCCGTCGATTGATGGCGTCATTCACGTGAGCCCTACGCTGGAGGTCGCCATGATCGTGGACGTCGAAATCGCCGATGCGCTCGGCCCAGACCTCGTCGCAGTCGGTGCACAGATGGATCTTCACGATGGCGACTAACTCGAACGCCATTCGTACGTGGGCGAATGCGGTCACCGTCAGTCGACTGCTCGTGTC
The DNA here is from genome assembly GCA_009927375.1 of Actinomycetota bacterium. Taxonomy (GTDB): domain Bacteria; phylum Actinomycetota; class Acidimicrobiia; order Acidimicrobiales; family Ilumatobacteraceae; genus UBA3006. The sequence goes on from RFNE01000325.1 coordinate 2,619, forward strand.
GCCGTTGTTCTTTGCGATCATCCCCGACGGACCGGGCGGGTCGTGGGCAGCGACGGGGCTGTGGTTCGTGCTCTGCGTGAGCGACGTCGTGGACGGTCAACTGGCACGCAAGCACGGCACGACGAAGAGTGGGGCTTTTCTCGATCCGCTCGCCGACAAGGTTGCGGTGCTCGGGTCGATGTTCGTGCTCGTCGAGCGCGGGATGTTCAGTGGTCTCTTCGCCTGGTTCGTCGGCATCATTGCTGCGCGTGAGATCGCCATCAGTTTGTATCGCGTGTTTGCCGGCGCCAAGGGCGTGAGCATGCCCGCGAGTCGCACCGCCAAGATCAAGACACTCAGCCAGCAGGTTGCGGTCGGTTTCGCGGTGTTGCCGTGGACGGCGACCGATGCGCCGATCACCTGGAAGGTGTCGCTCTGGATCGCCGTCGGCCTCACGATCCTTCGGGCGTGCAGTACGGCGTTCGTGCGGTGACCAACAAGGTCGGCTGACGTGCGCTGCGACGTCGTGGCCGTCGGCACCGAACTCTTGCTCGGTCAGATCGTCGACACCAACTCGGCGTGGTTGGGTGAGCAGATGGCGATGGCGGGGATCGATTCCTGCGTGCAGGTGAAGGTCGGCGACAATCTGCCGCGCATGGTCAAGGCGATTCGTCAGGCCCTCGCCGACGCCGACGCCCTCGTCATCTGCGGAGGTCTTGGACCGACGCACGACGACATCACGCGTGAGGCGATCGCCGAAGTGATGGGTACGACGCTCGAATTCGACGACGAAGTCGGGATGGTGATCGCCGAGATGTTCGCCTCGCGCAATCGCCGCATGCCCGAGATCAACATGCGCCAGGCGATGGTTCCGAAGGGTGCGTCGGTGATCCCGCAGCGCCGCGGCACGGCACCCGGACTCGTGTGTCCCGTGGGCGACAAGGTGATCTACGCGGTGCCCGGAGTTCCCTTCGAGTTGTACGAGATGTTCGAGCGCGCGATCCTGCCGGACCTCCTCGCCCGCAGCGGTTCGCAGTCGGTGATCGCGAGTCGAACCTTGCGCACGTGGGGCGAGAGCGAGAGCGGACTGAACGAGCGCCTCCACGATCTCATCAGCGAGCTCGACCGCGTCGGAAACCCGACACTTGCGTTCCTTGCAAGCGGCTGGGAGGGAATCAAGGTGCGCCTGACGGCCAAGGCCGATTCGAGTGCTGCGGTGCAGGAGTTGCTCGACGTCTGGGATGGGCGTGTTCGCGAGGTCGTTGGCGACGTCGTCTTCGGAGTCGATGGCGACACCATGGAGTCGGTCGTCTTGGACTTGCTGCGGTCGCGGGGGTTCACGCTTGGGCTCGCCGAGTCGGTCACTGGCGGGCTCGTCGCTGGCCGTCTCACCAACGTTGCGGGCGCGAGCGACGTGTTGCGCGGGTCGGTCGTGTCGTATGCGAGCGGGTCAAGTTCGACGTCCTTGGTGTCACCCCAGGACCGGTCGTCAACGAAGCCGTCGCCGTCGAGATGGCACTCGGTGCCAAGCGAGTCCTCGGCGCCGACGTGGGTCTTGCACTCAACGGTGTTGCGGGGCCCACTGATCAGGACGGGGTGAAGCCCGGAACGTTGTGTGTCGGGCTCGCGATGCCCGACGGCTCGACGCAGTCGCGAACGCTCCAGTTGCCTGGTGTGCGAGACCAGATGCGTCAGCTGAGCGTGATCAGCGCGCTGGATTTCTTGCGACGTGCCATAGCCGAGA